>NZ_QAYX01000013.1 GCF_003054705.1 Opitutus sp. ER46 | reverse complement strand
CTACTCGTGCGCCGCGGGCGGACTTTTTGCGCTTGCCGTAATCGGCCTCATAGCAGGGCTGAAGCCGGAGGACAGAGGCCGGGGGACGGATGTCAGATGTCGGAGGTCAGATGTCAGAGGACACCTCCTCCGAGCTCAGTGAGATCTGTGCCCCGCCCCCCCTGCCTTGGCTATAAGCGATAGGCGGTAAGCTGTCGGCCGCCAAGCCGAGGGCCCAGGCAGAGAAAGAGGAAGAGTAGGAGTAAGAGAAAGATCCGGAAAGCAGCGCTTCAGCGCTCAACGGTCGCGTCAAGCGACCGGGGCGAACCGGTGGCGTTTGCAGCGTCAAAAGCCACCCCTCCCGCCGCCCGAGCCATCGCCTGCGCGATGACCGGGCTCCGGGTTTCTTTTCGTGCCTCGTCGTGCCTTTTCGTGGCCTACCGCCCACCGGTCTTCTCCGTGTCTCCGTGGTTCATTTCAGATCGAATCTGAGATTCAGGCCACTTCAGCTTTCAGCTTTCGGCCTTCAGCCTTGGCTTACATTTCCGGCTTCCGCCGGGTCGGGGTCGCCGTTCAGTCTGGTTGGACCCCGTGACGTTCCCCGCCGCCATCGCCGAAGCCTTGCCCTCCCTCTGTCTGCGCTTCGGCGCGGCGGGAGGCACGCCGCTGCGACCGGGACTGCCGGTGCTGGCGGGTGCGGTGACGGAGGATCTCTTTCCGGCGGCGCAGCCGGCCGGTCGGTCGGGCGCGTTCACGCTGGCGACGGCGCCGGATTATCTCGTGGGCCACGCGGAGGCGCCGGCGGGAGAGGCGATTGAGGAGAGCGCGTACGCGCTGTATCGGGAGCTGGCGGAGCTCACGGCGGGCTGGGCGCTGGCGCGAGTCTGGAACACCGTGCCGCGGATTAACGCGCCGCGCGCCGACGGACTGGAGTTTTATCGCGCGTTCTGCAGCGGGCGCGCCCGCGCCTACGAAGCGGCGTGGGGGGCCGATTTCAAGCGGCGCATCCCGGCGGCCTCGGCCGTGGGCAGCGACGCGGAGGAGCTCGGCGTGGTGTTCGTCGCCACGCGGCAGGATGTGGCGCACGTGGAGAACCCGGTGCAGGTGCCGGCCTACCAGTATCCGGCGGCGTATGGGCCGCGGCCGCCGAGCTTTGCGCGGGCGACGGTCGTGGCGCTGCCGGGCGGCCGGCGAGACGTCTTCATCTCCGGCACGTCCGCCATCCGCGGATACCGCACGCTGACGCCGGGCGACACGGCGCGGCAGCTGGCCTGCACGGTGGAGAACCTGCAGGGGATCGGGGCGGCCGCCGGCCTGGGGGCGGTCTTGGGCGCGCCGGGCGAGGTGGAGCGGCACGTGCGGGTGTACCTGCGGCACGCGGCCGACCTGCCTACGGTGGCGGCGGTCCTTGACCGCGATCTCCTGCGGCCGACCGACCGGGTGAGCTATGTGCGGGCGGACATCTGCCGCGCCGATTTGAACGTGGAGATCGAGCTGACCGTTTTCGCTGCCGCGAAAACGGAATAGGCGGGCGGTCGCCGACGCCGGGAGGCGTCGGTCGCCGCACGCGGCAGCGAGAGTAGGGCGTAAGGTGTAGGGCGTCGCGCGGAGCCAACTGGGGGCGGCGATGCCACCCCAGCCTCCGGCATTCTTCATTCACAATTCATCATTCTGCATTAGCGCGGCCGCGCCGCCGCGGCCGCGCGTTGACACCTCTTGCTACGGAGCCTGACAGTTCACGGCCGCATTCCTCGCTCCGGCATGACCCTCCTCAAGGCCTATTGGATCGTCGTCTACTACCTCACCCTGGTGCTGTTCGCGCTGGTGGGGGCGGGGCTGAATGCCGTTTGCCTGGCCGGGCTGCTCCTGCCGCGGTCGGCGGCGATCACGGGCCGGTTCCAGGGCCTCGTGCATCGGGCGTGCCGGCTCTTCATCCGCTGGATGAGGCTTACGACGGTGTGCCGCGTGCAGTACGATCCGGGCTTCGACCACCTGCCGCCGGGGCTCGTCGTCGTGGGCAATCATCCGGGGCTGATGGACATCACCTATCTGCTGGCGCGGATCCCGCGGGCGATCTGCCTCTTCAAGCCCAGCATCCGCCGCAACCCGGTCTTCGGCTGCTGCGCCCTGCGCGCCGGCTACGTGCCGAGCCAGGCCGGGGTCGATACGATCCGCGCCGCGAGCGCGGCGGTCGCGGCGGGCAGCACGCTCGTGCTGTTTCCCGAGGGCACGCGGACCCCGCCGGGCCAGGTGCTGGGGCCGCTGCGGCCGGGTTTCGCGGCCATCGCGCAGCGGGCGGGCACCGCCATTCAGCTCGTGCGAATCCGCTGCAACTCCAACGTGCTCGCGAAAGGCTGGTCGTGCTGGGAGATCCCGATCCTGCCGATCCGCGTGCAGCTTGAGCTCGGGCCGCGGCTCGTGGCCGATCGCGACGGCGTTTTCTGGGCGGTGCCGGCGGCTGCCGCCGTCGAGGCGGATCGCACCGGCGCGCCCCTGCCCATGGCGGACCGCGCGTTCGTCGGCGCCCATGCCGCCGCCGTGACCCACTATCTTGAAGCCTGGCTGCGCGAGGACGGCGTCGCCGCCGAAGGCGCCGGGGTGCCGGCGGTATGGGGCGAACCGGTCAGCTCGTGGGCCGGCTCATGACGCCTTCGCCCACCCACCTCCTGCTTCTTCCCAGCTACAACACCGGCCCGCGGCTGACCGCGGTGGTGCGGGAGGCGCTGGGCTGCTGGCAACCGGTCCTCGTCGTGATCGACGGGAGCACCGACGGTGGCGGCGAGGCGATGCGGCGGCTCGCCGCGGAGTTGCCGGGCCTGCACGTGCTCGAGCGCCCGCGCAACGAGGGCAAGGGCGCCGCGGTGCTCGCCGGCGCCGCCTGGGCCCGCGCGCGCGGGTTCACCCACGCGCTGGTCATGGACGCCGACGGCCAGCACCCGGCGGCGAGCATCGGCGAATTCATGGCGCGGTCCGCGGCCGCGCCCGCCGCCCTCGTCCTCGGTCAGCCGGTCTTCCCGGCCAACATCCCCGCCGAACGGCTGCACGGACGAAAACTGAGCGTGGGGCTCGTCCACCTCGAGACGCGCGGCCCGGCGATCGCCGACCCGCTCTTCGGCTTCCGCGTGTATCCGCTCGCGCCGCTGCTGGCGGTGCTCGGTCCGCGCCGCACGGGTCGGCGCTACGATTTCGACACCGAGGCGGCAGTGCGGCTCGTCTGGGCCGGCACGCCCACGCTGAACATTCCCGCACCGGTGCGGTACTTTTCCACCCGCGAAGGCGGCGTCTCGCACTTTCATTACCTGCGCGACAACGTCTGCCTCGTCTGGCTCCACACGCGGCTGATCGCGGCGTTGGTCTTTCGGCGCCGTAGGCGCCGAGTTGAAGGTGATAAGGTTTAAGGTGCTAAGGTCCGGACTCCTGATCGATCGCTCTGCGACTTCAGTTTTCGACGGCGCGAAAACTGAAGTAAGTGGGGTTCCGGAACCGGTGGCTTCAGCTTTCAGCCTTCGTTTCCCCGGAGTCCCTCCCTTGCCTCTGTTATCTCCTGTAAGACGGGTTGAACATGGGTGGATGTCCAAGACATCTCACAGGAGACAAGGGAGGTAACAGAGGTCATGGCGCCCGTGGCGCCGGGTTGAAGGTTGTAAGGTTTAAGGTGCTAAGGCTCGAACTCCTGCCCGATTCCTCTGCGAGCTCAGCGATCTCCTGTAGAAGGGATCGGGATACTGAGTCCAAGGCAGTTTCTACAGGAGGTAGCAGAGGGCGCAGAGTTCGAGCCGGAGGTTGGCCACGGGTGTCGGTGGCTCGAAAGCCAAGAGCCTACAGCTTACAGCCTACAGCCTCCGGCTTACCGCTTATAGCCTACAGCCTACCGCCTAACCAACCCCAGCCGCTCCGCCAGCGCGCGGGCGGGCGGGTAGTCGGGGGCGGCGCGGAGCGCGGCGGCGAGGTGCTCGCGCGCCTCGGCGGGGCGCCGGAGCTGCAGCAGGACGATCGCGAGGTTCGTGTGGGCCGGGGCGTGGCCCGGCTGGAGCGCGATCACGGCAGCGTAGGCGTCGACCGCCTCGGGCAGGCGTCCCAGTTGCGCGAGCGCAATGCCCAGGTTGAAGGGCGGCTCGGCGCTGGCCGGAGCGAGGCGGACCGCCTCCTGCAGCTGGGGCACGGCCTCGGCGACCCGGCCGCTGCGGCCAAGGGCGATCCCGAGTTGGAGACGCGCGCGGGCGTGGGCGGGCGCCAGGCGCACGGCTTCGGCGTACGTGGCGAGGGCGGCGGAGGCATCGCCGCGGCGCGCCTGCGCGAGGCCCTGGTTGAGTCGCGCTTCGGTGAGGCCGGGCTCGTGTTCCAGCGCGCGGGTGAAGCAGGCGAGGGCGTCGGCCACGCGGTCGAGGCGCAGCAGCGCGCTGCCGAGGTCGTTCTCCACCGTGGCCCAGCCGGGACGCAGCCGGAGCGCCTCCTCGTAGCGCGTGACAGCGTCGCTCCAGCGTCCCGCCTGGGCGAGGGCTCCCGCCCACGCGTACTGGGTTTCCGCCTGCGCCGGCTGCAGGCGGGCCGCCTCGGCGAGGTGCGCAATGGCCTCGTCGGTCCGGCCGAGCTGCGTGAGGGCGAGACCGAGTTGGTAGTGCGCGGGGTAGAAAAGCGGGTTGATGCGCAGGGCGGCCTCGTTGTGCTCGGCCGCGGCGGCGGGGTTGCCGAGCGCGGCGTGCGTCAACGCGAGATGGTAGTGGCTGCCGGCGCGACCGGGGGCGAGTTGCAGCGCGCGTTCGTAATGCGTGAGCGCGGCGCGGAACTCGCCGCGCTGGAACCAGGCGGTGCCGAGTCCACCCTGCGCGATGGCACTGCCGGGGCGTTGCGCGACCGTCGTGCGCCAGAGGGTGAGGTCGTCGGCGTACACCGCGTTGCGTGCGTGCGTGAGCAGGCCCAGCGGCACAGCGACGCCGCAGGCGGCGAGCGGCCCGAAGCGGGCGAGGCGCGCCGGCGCGCGGCGGCTGCAGAGCGCGTGGAGCCCGACGACGCCGCCGGCCAGGACGGACAGGAGCGGCAGGTACATCCGGTGTTCCACGATCATCTGCAGCGTGCCCGGCATCAGGCTGGTCGGCGCCAGGACCAGGAAGAACCAGGCCCCGAGAAAACCCGCGCGGGGCCAGCGGCGGAGCGCGACGACGGTCAGCGCGACCAGCGGGACGATGAGCAGCGCGAAGGCGGCGGCGGTGGGGAGGTCGGCCCAGAACGTGCCGTATTCGAAGACCAACGGGTGCGGCCAGAGCGCGAGCTGCAGGTAGCGCGCGATCGCCTCGAACTGCGTGCCCCAGTACGCCCACGGCGCGAGCCCGACGTTGAACCCGGCGGTGCCGCCGCGGTTCCAGCCGGTGCTGCCGACCAGCAGCGCGAGCGGGAGCCACGTGGCCAGCAGGCTGAGGTGCACGGCGCGACGCTGCCGCCACGCTGCGGCAAACGTGCCGGCGAGGAACGTGCGGTCGTAGAGCAGAACCAGGAGCGGCGCGACCGCGGCGACTTCCTTGGTGCCCACGCCGGCCAGGCACGCGGCCACGGCCAGCGCGTGCCAGCGCGCGGGATGCGGGGAGGTCGCGCCGCGGATGAAACCGTAGAGCGTCAGCAGCACGCAGAGTCCCATCAGCGACTCGGTGCGCTGGATGATGTAGGTGACGGACTCCGTTTGCAGCGGGTGGACGGTCCAGAGCAGCGCGACGGCGAAGCCGAGCCCGGTGGCGTCCGCGCGCCGTCGCGCGTCAAGTGGAGTGGTGCCGGGCACGAGCAGAAGTGTGCGGCGGACCACGCCGAACGCGGTGAGTCCCGCGAGCACGTGCACGAGGAGGTTGAACGCGTGGTAGCTCCAGACCGCCTGGCCGCTGAGCGCGTGGCAGAGCGCGAGCGAGAGATTGAGGACGGGGCGGCCGCTGATGGTGACGCCGAAACCGGCGACGGGGAACAGGACGTCGCGCCAGTGGCGCAGGTCGCGAATGGTCGGGTTGTCGGCGATCGAGGAGACGTCGTCGAAGACGAACGGGGCGTGGAACGTGTTCGCGTAGGCCAGCATCGCCGCGAGCACGAGCACCGCGCAGAGGAGGAAGCGGAGGCGCGGGGAATCAGGGGGAGGAGACTGGAGGGGCGGTCGGCTCAAGGGCCTTGGGTTCTTGCGAGGCAAAAACCAAACCCGGAGGGGCGCAAGACCGGCGCCCAGCTTACCGCCGACAGCCTGAAGCCAAGAGGGTTTGGCCGCAAAGAAGCGCAAAAGGCGCAAAAATGATGAGTTATCGGTTATTGGTTATCCGTTATTCGTGTCGGTGGTTCGATGCCTGTATGCTCCATGCCGAGTGCTGATACCCTCAGGGGCAGAAAGAGTAGGAGTAAGAGTAAGAGAAAGATTCGAGAGCAGCGCCCTTACTGCAGTTTTCGCGGAGCGAAAACTGGCGGAGCGATAGCCTCGCGGAGGCCGGGATAGGCGGGGTCGAGTTCCAGAGCGCGGCGCCAGTGCTCGCGGCCGGCGGTGGGCTGGCCGCTGCGGATCAGCGCGGTGCCGAGGCCGACGCGGGCATCGACTTCGCGCGGATACGCGGCGATCAGGACCTCGAAGAGGAAACGCGCGCGGACGAGGTCGCCGCGCTGCAGCGCGTCCTGGCCGAGCTGCAGTGTCGGAGCCCGGAGGCCGGGCGCGGCGACGAGGGCCGGGACGAGCCGGGCGCGCGCGGCGGCGGGTTCACCGGTCGCCAGTTCGAGCAGCGCGAGTTGGGCCTGCAACTCGGGCGCGGGCGGCTGGATGGCGAGCGCGGTGCGGTAGAGGGCTTTGGCCTCGTCCAGCCGGCCCTGGCGTTCCCGGACGCTGGCGAGCGAGATGGCCGCGGTGGCGCGGCGCGGGTTCAGCGCCAGCGCCCGCTCGGCGTGGTGCGCGGCCTCGTCGAGGCGTCCTTCCGCCAACAGGGCGGAGGAGAGCAGGTCCTCGGCGACCTCGTTGCCGGGTGAGTGCGTCACGGCATGAGTGAACAAGGTGACGGAGTCGCGCCAGGTCGCCTGCTGCGTCCACGTGCGCACGGCGAGCGCCGCAAGGAGACTGGCGGCGGCGAGGCCGAGAACGGCGCGGCCGCGCGCGGAGGCGAAGGCGGGAAGGCTGGCGACGACGGCCCAAACGACGCCGAGCAGCGGCAGGTAAGTGTAGCGGTCGGCGAGCGATTGGAACCCGACTTGGACGAGACCGAGCACCGGCAGGAGCGTGACGACGAACCAGGCCAGGCCCGCGGCGACCCAGGGCCGGGTGTGCCGCTGACGCCAGGCGAGGGCGGCGAGGGCGAGCAGGAGAGCGGCGGCGCCGGCGACGATGAGGACGGGCCAGGAACCGGGGTGCGCGTAGCAGACGATGAGGTCGGACGGCCAGGCGAGTTTGCCGAGGTAGCGGGCGAGCGCGACGACGGCGTTGCCGACGCGGTCGGTTAGCGGCACCTCGAGGACGAAGGCGCCGACCTGCCGCTGCATGAGGACGGTGAGCGCGGCGACGGCGGCGGCGAGCAGGAGGAAGGGCAGCTTCTCGAGGACGAGACGGGCAAACGCGCCGCGGGAACCGGCGCGACGGAACGGCCAGACATCGAGGATCAACAGCACGAGCGGCAGCGTGACCAGCATCGGCTTGCACATGAGCCCGGCGGCGAAGGCGGCGAGGGTGAGGGCGTAGCTGGTGGCGGCCGGGCGGCCGGCGGCGCGGCGCTCGACGTAGCCGGCGTAGGCCAGCAGGGTGAGGAGGAAGCAGGCGCCGCTCATGACGTCCTTGCGCTCGGTGATCCAGACGACGGACTCGACGCGGAGCGGATGCCAGGCGAAGAGGGCGGCAGCGAAGGCGGCGCGGAGGGCGGTCAGCCCGAGTCGTTGGAAGACGAGGAACGCGAGCACGGCATTGAGCGCGTGCCAGAGAACGCTGGTGACGTGGTGGCCGCCGGCGGCCGCGCCGTAGAGCTGCCAGTCGAGCAGGTGGCTGAGCCAGGTGAGCGGATGCCAGTAGTCGGCGGGGGCGGTGAAGGCCCAGACGACGCCGGACCAGGTGAGCCCGGCCTGGACGTGGGGATTGGCGGTGACGTAGGCGGGGTCGTCGTAGTTGACGAAGCCATACGTGGTGCCGCGGAGAAACAGGAGGACGGTGCCGAGGAACAGGCCGGCGGCGAGCAGGACAACGCGTCGGCGCGGGGGCGGAGGGGACACAGAGGTCACGGAGGAGGAAAGGGAGAGGGCACGGAGGGTCTGGTTCAAGACAGGTTTAGCCGCAAGAAAGCGGGCGCAGAGGGTCGGCAAGGGAGAGGCAAAGTCTTTCTCTTTCTCCCGGGAATTCGTGGTTCGGAGCCTATAGCCTATCGCTTACCGCCTATAGCCAGCAGGGTTTGGCCGCAAAAAAGCGCAAAAGGCGCAAGAGGGAGCCTCGGAGTCCCAGGCATCTCACAGGAGGCAAGGGAGGTAACCGAGGCGCCGTCGCGGGGGCGGCCAGAGGCCGGAAGCCGGAAGCCGGAGGACGGAGGCCAGAGGCCGGAAGCCGGAGGCCGGAAGCCGGAGGACGGAGGACGGAGGCCAGAGGCCGGAGGACGGAGGACGGAGGCCGGAAGCCCCACATCAGTTTTCGCGGAGCGAAAACTGCGCAGAGCGAAAACTGCGCGGCGCGAAAGCGGCTAGAAGTAGTCGGCGAGCGTCAGCGTGCGGCGGGCGCCGCTGGCGAGCGTCAGCGTCACCTTCGTGCCGGCGGGAGCCGTCGACCACGGGCCGGCGACCATCTCACCCGTGACGGGTTGGCCGTCGATCGCGGTGATGAGGTCGCCCGCGACAAAGCCGGCGGCGGCGGCCGGCGAACCGGGCGCCACGAAGATCACCTTGAGCAGGCCCGCTTGCAGGAGGGCGCGCAGGCCCGCGCGATCCTTCGGGAAGGGCCGCGTCGCGTCGGCCGCCGGGCGGACCAGGATCCGGTCGTGCGCGAAGTCCGTCGTCAGGTGGAAACGGCTGAGGAGCGGCAGGCCGACGTTCGCGGCGCTGCGCTCCGAGTCGAACGTGGCGATGCCGGCATCGGGGAACGACGTGGGGACGTCGCGAAACGTGACGCCGGCAAAGGTCACCTCGCGCACGACGGCGAGAGACTCCTCGCGCAGCCCGCCGATGCCGCCGCTCACCGTGCGTGCGGTGCGACGGTGGTCCAGCAGGGCGGCGCGTTTCGCGTACGCGGGAAACACGATCAGCGGCGAGCCGTTGCCGAGATCGAAGTCGGCCTGGATCGGCTCCCGGCCCTCGAGCGCGAGCGGCACCGAGCGGATGCCGTTGGCTGACTGGATCGGGACGATCACCGCGTCCGGTGCCGGGGCATACGTCGCCGGGTCGTGGAAGGCGATGCGCCGCGCGGCAAAGTCGATCTCCACGTTGAGCAGGTTGAAGACCTCCTTGCCGAGGACCACCGGCAGCGGCCGGCCGAGCTGGCGCGAGACGTCCGACAGGTCGAAGACACCGACGGTGAGGTTCTGCAGCGTCGCCTCGCCGAGGGTGATGTTTACGCCGCCCGCCATGCTCGCGTGGGTCGTCCCGCCGGTGCCGTTCATGACGACGGCGCCCTGTGCGGCGAGCCCGGCCTTTTCAGCGAACGCGCGGTCGATGACGGTCGTCTCGGCGCCGCTGTCGAGCAGCACCTCCGCCGCGTGGCCGTTGATCGTCACATCGAGGTAGAGCCGCCGGCCCGACTCGAGCCGGAAAGGCAGGGCGGCGGTGCGGTGTACACCGCCGGCGAAGGCCACGCGCGAGGCCACGGCCGGCCGGGCAAAGGTGGCCGCGGGCACCGTCGGGTTCACCTCGAGTTTGGTGATCTGGAAGACCTGCGTGTCGCCGGTGCGCGTGGTGACAGACCGTTCGGAGAACGCGAAGCGGACGCCCTTAACCGTGCGCCAGTCGCCGTAGCGCACCACGCGCTCCTCCTGGTTCTCGACGATGCGGGCGGCGACGAGTTCGCCCGTGGCGGGGTCGAGCAACAGGTCGTAGCGTCCCTCCGGCTGGCAGGCCGCACGCACCACCTGGCACGCGCGGCCGTCGAAGGTTTCGCCGGGCAATACGCTGAGCGTCGCGTGGGCAAAGAGGTCACCGAAGCTGAACTGGAGGGCGCGCCGCTGCTCCGCCTCCTCGGCCGGCGAGCTGGTCTCGACCTGCCCGCTGGGCGTGACGGACCAACCGGCCTGGCGGTCGGAGCCTTGGGCGACCTTGACGACGCCGAGGTCCACATCGGTGCGCTGGCGGCCGTCGCGGCATTCCCAGCGCTCGAATGTGCCCTTGAGTCCGGCCGTCTCGAGCGTGCCGCTGACGTGGGTGACGGTGAGCCGCTGGTAAGCCTCGCCGCCGCGCCACGCGCGGTGCCGGCCGAGCAGTGCCGCCGCCGACTCCGGGGCCGCCGAGGCGGGCAGCGCCAGCACGCAGGTGAGGAGAGTCAACCAACCGATCCGCAGAACGTTAGCCATGCGCGCAAGGGAATGGATAAAGACGGGTTTTGCCAAGGCGGTGTTGGCGGCCTCTGCGATCTCCTGTGAGAAATGAGCCGGCAGCGTTTGGCCGCAAAGAAGCGCAAAAGGCGCAAGAGGAAGCCACGGATTGCCAAGACATCTCACAGGAGGCAAGGGAGGTAACAGAGGTTTGATGCACAGTCCCTACTTCTCGCATTTTCGCGCCAGCGAAAACGCGAGAGCGCTGCTCTCGAATCTTTCTCTTACTCGTACTCTTACTCTTTCTCCCCAAATTCTCGGTTCGAAGCCAATAGCCTACCGCTTACCGCCTACAGCCGACAGCGTTTGGCCGCAAAGAAGCGCAAAAGGCGCAAGAGGAAGCCACGGATTGCCAAGACATCTCACAGGAGGCAAGGGAGGTAACAGAGGTCACGGCGGCGGAGACGCCGGGTTGAAGGTTTTAAAGTTTAAGGTGCTAAGGTTCGAACTCCTGCCCGATTCCTCTGCGACTTCAGTTTTCGACGGCGCGAAAACTGAAGTAAGTGGGGGTTCATCCCCGGCGGGCGCCGGCTTCAGCTTTCAGCCTTCGCTTCCTTCAGCCTTCGCGTCCCACAGTCCCTCCCTTGCCTCTGTTATCTCCTGTAAAACGGATTGGAGATGGGTGGGTTTGAGCACCGATTTCCAAGGCCATCTCACAGGAGGCAAGGGAGGTAACAGAGGTCGCGGCGCCGGAGGCGCCGGGTTGAAGGTTATAAAGTTTAAGGTGCTAAGGTTCGAACTCCTGCCCGATTCCTCTGCGACTTCAGTTTTCGACGGCGCGAAAACTGAAGTAAGTGGGGTTTCGGACGCGGCGCCGACGGCGCCGAGGGCAGCCTCTACATAGGTTATCGCGAAGCGAGAACCTCTTCGTGGCTAAATTGAGTTGGCCATAGGTGATAAGCTGTAGGCTATAGGCCGAAGGGGCGGGGGCCTACGGCTTTCCGCTTACTGCCTACCGCCTAACGCTGCTCGCTGATGGCCAGCGCGGCGGCGCGGGCGCGGTCGATCTTGCCGCGCGCGGTGAGGGGAAGCTGCGGGACGGCGACGAGCCGGTCGGGAATCTTCCAGCCGGCGAGGCGCAGGGCGAGCGCCGCGCGGAGTTCGGCGCCGGAGAGGTCGGTTTCGACCACGGCGGCGACGTGGTCGACGCGCGACGGGTGCGGCAGGGCGCACGCGGCGCGGACACCGGGCAGCGCGAGCAGGGCGGTTTCGACCTCGCCGAGGCTGAGCCGGCGGCCGCCGATCTTGACCGTGCGGCCGCTGCGGCCCTGCAGGACAAGTTCGCCGTGCGCGTTGAGCGTGCCGTAGTCGGGCGGCGAGAACCGGCCCAGGCCCCGGACGGCGGCGCTGGACACGGCGAAGCGTCGACCGCGGCGGAAGTGGAGCCGCACGGACGGAAAGGGTCGGCCGACGCTGCGGCCCGTGAGCGTGGCCTCGCCGTCGGCGTCGAAGCTGATGCCGCCGGTCTCACTGGAGCCGTAGAAGCCGTGGACGCGCCGGCCGGTGCGGGCGAGGAAGGCGGCGGCGATCTCGGGAGTGAGGGGCGCGCCGGCGGAGATGACGAGCCGGAGGCAGTCGAGCTGGCCGGGGCGGAGCTCGGTGCGCGCGAGGGCGCGCAGGAGCGTGGGGACGGCGGGAAAGACGGTGGGTTGCCAGCGGGCGCAGTCTTCGGCGAGGGCGCTGGGCAGGGGGCTCGCGGCGCAGACCATGGGCGTGCCTTGGACGAGGAGGGGAACCACGAGGTTGCCGAGCCCGTAGGAGTGGCCGAGGGGGATGACGGCGAGGTTGAGATCGCCGGGGGTGATGCCCATGGCGGCGCAGACCTGGCGTCCGTCCGCGATCATCTGGGCGTGGGTGAAGACGAGGGCCTTGGGGGTGCCGGTGGAGCCGCTGGTGAGCTTGATGAGGCAGGCCTCGCGGGGGCTGCGGGTGGGGCGGGGGTCGGGGAGGAGTTCGAGTTGGCCGTCGTGACCGAGGGCGGCGGCGCCGATGGCGGTGGCGACGGTGCGCTGGGTGGCGAGGGGCTCGGTGGGATCACCGGCGGCGGGAATGGCGCCGGCGCGGAGGAGGCCGAGGAAGGCCTGCCACCAGCCGATGCCGTTGGGCTCGGTGAGGAGCACGCGCCGGCGTGCGAGGCTGTTGCCGGGAATCTGCTGCCGCCACGCGGTCGCGGCGGCGTCGAGCTCCGCGCGCGTCCAGCGCCGCCCCGAGGCGCCGTCGATGACGGCCAGGGCGGCCGGCTCGGCGCGGACGAGTTCCTCCCAGTGCGAGAGGAGGGTGGGCAGGTGAAGGGTTGGCGTCACAGAGGCCACGGAGGTGGGAGGGAGGTCGGCGCCGATGGCGCCGGGTTGAAGGTGGTAAGGTATGAGGTTCGAACGTTCGCAGGCCGCGGATTGCCAAGGCAAGACCCCAAGGCTGGGTTTGGGTCGCAAAGAGGCGCGGCGCCGGTGGCGGGATAGACCAAGGCAGGGTTGGCCGCAAAGAAGCGCAGAAGGCGCAAGAGGGAGCCGCGGATTCAAGGCATCTCACAGGAGCCAAGGGAGGGAACAGAGGTTTGATGCACAAACCCACCTTCTCGCATTTTCGCGCCAGCGAAAACGCGAGAGCGCTGCTTCCCAGACGCCTGCTCTTTTACCCGAGATTCTCCGCTCGGAGCCAATAGCCTATCGCTTACCGCCTACAGCCAAGGCGGGGTTGGCCACGAAGAGGCACCAAAAGGCACGAAACTTTATTTTTCGGCGGCGCGAAAAATACAGTAAGTGGGGTTCGGGATCCGGCGCCGCGGGCGCCGGCTTCAGCTTTCGCTTCCTTCAGCCTTCGCTTCACAGATTCCCTCCCTTGCCTCTGTTATCTCCTGTAAGGCGGATTGGAGATGGGTGGGTTTGAGCACCGATTTCCAAGGCATCTCACAGGAGCCAAGGGAGGGAACAGAGGTTTGATGCACAGCCCCACCTTCTCGCATTTTCGCGCTAGCGAAAACGCGAGCGCGCTGCGCTCGAATCTTTCTCTTACTCGTACTCTTCCTCTTTCTCTGCCCGGGTTCTCGGCTAGGGGAGCCTACAGCTTACCGCTTACCGCCTATAGCTTAAGGCCTACCGCCAGATGGTATCGCCTGACATCTTACGCCTTGCTCGTGGCGGGGCGATGGCCGCCGAAGTAGCGCAGGGCGAGGGCAATTTTCGGGAGGTGCTTGAGGACGTGCCAGAGGCTCCAGCGATGCTGCCACAGCCGGCGGGCGAAGCGGCGGTGGTAGCCGCGGCTGTTGTAGAAACGGCGGACGTGCCAGTTATAGAGGGCGTCCATCTCCTCCCGGGACTGGAAGCCGTGGGGGCGGAACACGAAGTTCAGGCAGTTCATCAAGCGCCAGTCTTCCTGGAAATCGCCGGAGACGCCGCTGACGCATTCCTGCCAGATGGGCGCGCCGGGCAGCGGGCAGAACTTGGTCATGTTCATGTCGTCCAAGTCGAGCGACAGGATGAAGTCGCTCGTGGTGCGGAGCGTCTCCGGCGTCTCGCCTGGCAGGCCGAAGATGAAGAGCCCCTTGGCCCGCAGGCCGGCGGCGTGGATGCGCGCGACGGTGTCGCGCACGCCCGCCAGCGTCACGCCCGCCTTGTGGCGCGCCATCATGGCGGGATCGGCGGACTCGATGCCGAGCGAGACCATAAGCGCGCCGGCGCGGCGGAGGAGCGTCAGCAGCTCGGTGGACTCGTGGCCGGTGCGGACGGCGCAGTTGAACTGTACCTCCAGCGGCGCGGTGATCAGCCGCTCGCAAAGCGCCTGGATGCGCGGTTTGTGGGCGGTGAAGAGGTCGTCGTAGATGTTGACGTGGTGGACGCCGAAGTGGTCCCGCAGGTGTTTCAGGTGCTCGTAGATGTAGTCGGCCGAGTTGTACTTGTGCAGGTGCTCGAAGACGGTGCGGTCGCAGAACGAGCAGGTGTAGGGGCACCCGCGCGAGGTGATCATCGTAGCGCCCCAGCGCCGCTCGTAGGAGAACAGCGGCAAGTGGTAGCCCTGGGGAAAACCTGCGAGCTTCCCGTAGGCCGGGAACGGCAGCGCATCCAGGTCGCCGAGCCGCGGCCGGCGCGGGTTGGTGCGGACGCCGTCGCCGTCGCGAAAGACCAGGTTGGGGATGTCGCGCCACGGCTTGCCCTCGGCAAGGTCGAGCATCGCGCCCTCGCCCTCGCCGACGCAGAGCGCATCGATGACCGGAAACCGCTCGAGCAGGGGACCGCCGAGGGAGGTGGCGTGGATGTTGCCGAAGACGATGGGCAGGTCGGGCCGGCGCGCCTTGAGTCCGGCGGCGAGGTCGACCGCGTCGAGGAAGGCGGACGTCGTGGCGGAGAAACCGACGAGTTCGGGCCGGGTGGCGAGGACGGCGGCGACGTTGGCCTCGAGCCCGCGCGGCGCGACCGGCCCGAGGCAGTCGTGGACCGCGGTCTCGTGCCCGTGTTGGTCGAGCCAGGCGGCAAGCTGGAGGATGCCGAGGGGCGCCATGCGGTTGGCCAGGACGGCGAAGTCGGGCTGGCCCGGCACGAAGTTGAAGCCGGCGGGATGGACAAACGTGACGCGCATGCGGCGGGGCGGGCCCGCAGCTTGCCGACGCAACTCCGCCGCTAGCAAGTCCCTGCAATGGCGATTTATTGGCGCCTATTCGTCGTTTTTTGCGATCCGGGCGGGCCGGGGTTCTCCGGGCTTGCCCGAGCCAGGGGATCGCGCCTCAGTAGCGCCGGCTATGAACGATCCGCTGACCCTCCGGCTCAAACACCTCATTGTCGAAACCCTTCGGCTGGAGGACGTCGACCCGCAGCAGATCGAGGATGACAAGCCCCTGATCGGCTCGGGGCTGTCGCTGGACTCGATCGATGCCCTGGAGCTGGTGGTGCGGATCGAGAAGGAATTTGGGATCAAGATCAGCAGCAGCGAGGAATCGCGGCAGGCGTTGGCGAGCGTGGCGGCGCTGGCGCAGTTCATCCGGCAGCGGGCGGACCCGGCACGGCTGGCCTCCCTCGCGGGCACGCCCGCGAACTGAATGTCCGCCGCCGCAGTATCGGATTCGGTTCGGCTGGCGGCGACCGGCTGCATCACGCCGCTCGGCGACGCGACCGCGACCGCTGCGGCGCTGGTCGGCGGCGTGCGCGCGCTGCAGCCGACGCCCGTGCTCGGGCGGGCGGGGGGCGAGGCGGTGCCGCTGGCGCTGCTGCCTGGCCGCGCGCTCGATGAGACCAATCCGCCGGCGTGGGTGCCGGTGCTGCGCGCGCTCCTGGCGCCGGTGGCGGACCGACCCTGGGGCACGGCGCGGTTCCCGGTGGCGATCGCGAGCAGCAATTTCGGCGTCGGCAGCCTGTATGCGTTTCGTCGGTACGGAGAGGACGGCTCGGCCGACCACGGCACGCCGCACGGCTCGACGGACCTCGTGCGGCGCGAGCTCGGCTGGGGCCCGGCGCTGGCGGTGTTCTCGCACGCGTGCGTGTCGGCGCATCTCGCGCTGGCGCATGCGAGCCGGCTGGTGCTGGCGGGCGCGGCGGACGAAGTGCTCGTCCTGGCCTATGACTTCCTGAGCCCCTTTGTGGCGGGCGGGTTTCACGCGCTGAAGATCCTGAACGCGCAGTTCCCGGCGCCGTACCAGGCGCGGGCGACCGGCTCGATCGGGCTCGGCGACGGCGCGGCGTACGCGGTGGTGACGCGGGGGCGCGGGGACCTGGCGGTGGCGGCGCAGAGCCTGCACAACGAGTTGCATCATTTCACGGCGAACCGGGCCGACGGCAGCGGCTTCGCGACGGTGCTGGCGCCGCTGGCGCCGGCGGTGGCGGGCCGGAAGCTCTGGCTGAAAGGCCACGGCACCGGGACGCTCGAGGCGGGCCAGCTCGAGGCCGCGGCGCTGGCGCAGGCCTTCCCGGGCGCACCGCTGGTCGGATGGAAAGGCAGCCTGGGGCACACGCTCGGCAGCTGCGGGCTGGTGGAACTCGCGGTGGCGGCGGCGGCGCTGCGGGCGGGCACGACGCCCGGGACCGTGGGCAGCGAGGCGCCGACGCTGGCGCCGAACGTGGCGCTGGCGCCCTTTGCCAACGCCGGCTTTGACGGGGTGCTCTGCACGAGCAATGCCTTCGGCGGCGCGCATGCGGCGCTGCTTCTGAGCCATGTTTGAACGCACTCTCCAGATCGTGCTGACGGACGACCCCGGGGCGGAGCAGCCCGCGGCGACGCGCGAGCGGCTGAAAGGCCGGTTCGCGCCGGGGGCGGTGCGGCGCATGACGCAGCTCGGGATGCTGGTGGGGGCGCTGGTCGGCGAGTTGCAGCCCCGCGAGGAGGACGCGGTGGTGTACACCTCGCAGTTTGGCGAAGCGCGCGCGCTCGAGGCGTTTCTCGACAGCTTTCCGACGGCAAGCCCGACGCTCTTCCAGACCTCGATTCATCCCAGCGGCGTGCAGCAGGGGCTGATTGCGCGCCAGCAGCCGTTGCGGGAGTTCATCCCGATGGCGGGAGGCGAGGCGCTGGTGGCGCAGGCGCTGCTGGCGGCGGTGTTGTCGCCCGCGCCGCGCGTGATCCTTTGCGGCGGCGAGGAGTGCGGCAGCTGGCTGGTGGCGCCGCAGGCGGCGAGCGAGCGCACCTTCGCGTATGCGCTCACGGTCGGGCCGGCGGAGGCGGCGGGGGCGGCGGCGCGGCTCCGGCTGACGCCGGACGACTGGCCCGGGGCGGCGCTGACGCTGCCAGGGTGGTTTGATCTCCTGCGGCAGCGACGGGCGCATGCGGGGCCGGTCGGGCCGGGGTGGCGCCTGGACCTGGATTGGTCATGAGCCGCCACGCGCGTCGCAATCCCGGCCCGAGCTGGGGCTATCCCTTTCTCCGGCTGGCGGACCGCGTGGTGCCGGAGTGGCTCTATCGGCCGGCGCGGATGCTGGGCACGGCGGTGGCGTGGGCGGCGATGCGGGAGCAGCGGGCGCACTCGCGCGCGTACCTCGAGGCGGTGCTCGGGCGGCTGCCGACGCGGCGGGAGACTTACCGGCACTTTTTCGCCTTCGAGGAGAGCCTGATCACGAAACTGCGGGTGGCGGATGGCCGGCCGTACCGGACCGTGTACGCGGCGGGTTGCGAGGATTTCCGCCAGTGGCTCGAAGGCGGCGGGCCGATGCTGCTGGGCACGTTTCACGTCGGCGTGTCGGACGTGCAAGGCTGCCAGATCGCGGGCTACGCGGATCGGGAGATCTACGTGCTGCGGCAGCGGGTGGGGAACTCGCACGACACGGACCGGATGGAGGCGCAGTTCAAGGGCCGGCTGCATTTCGTGTGGGTGAACGAGCCGGGCGAGGTGCTTTTCCGGCTAAAGGAAGCGGCGGCGACGCCGGCGGCGATCGCGATGCAGTGTGACCGGCTGGAGTTTGCGGCGCGGGCGGAGCCCTTTGAGTTTCTCGGGGCGAAGCGGCTGTTCCCGTTCACGATCTACGAGCTGGCGCACATCTTCCAGCGGCCGGTGTTGCTGTCGGTCGGCGTGCCGCAGGGGCCGCAGCTCGCGGCGCTGCACGCCTCGCCGCGGTACGACCCGGTGCGGCCGGGCGAATCGAGGGGGGAGGCGCGGGAGCGGGCGCGCGGGCATTTTCAGGCGTTCCTGTGGCAGCTCGAGGCGCTGTTGCGGCAGGACCCGTACCTGTGGTTCAACTTCACGCCGCTCAACCCGCCTGCGTCCACCCAACCGTGAATTTCTGCGCACCTAGTTGTTTTCGATCGATTGCGTCCGGCGTGTTTGCGCGGGCGGGGCGAATGGCGATGGAGGACGGAGTGGAGAACGAGAACGAGAACGAGAACGAGAACGAGAACGAGAACGAGAACGAGAACGAGAACGAGCGGAGGGGGCGCTACTGCAGTCGCGGTCGGCGGGCAATGGCGGGAGT
Organism: Opitutus sp. ER46; assembly: GCF_003054705.1. Classification (NCBI taxonomy): domain Bacteria; kingdom Pseudomonadati; phylum Verrucomicrobiota; class Opitutia; order Opitutales; family Opitutaceae; genus Opitutus; species Opitutus sp. ER46. Next base: position 65,537 of record NZ_QAYX01000013.1, on the reverse strand, counting down.
CGGGCTCCTGCTTGTTGGCATCGGGGTCGGCGCGGGGCCGGTCGGGGCGGCCGGCGAGGCGGAGGCGGCGGTGATGCCGGCGGAGATCGAGACCGGGGGACCGCTGCTGGGCGGACCGGCGGAGCAGGCGTGGCGGGAACTCTTTGGACGGGTGGCGGAGCAGGGGAACGTCCGCGCGACCTTCACCGAGCGCCGCTGGTTTCGCGTGCGCAAGGAGCCGGTGGTGCTGCGCGGGGAGCTGCGCTCCGCGGCAGAGCACGGGCTGAGCCTGCACTATGCGGCGCCGCAGGAGCAGTTGCTGGTGGTGGATGCGCGGGGCCTGCTGATGCGGGATGCGGCGGGCCGGACGCGGCAGATGGCGGCGGATCCGCGGGCGCCGCGGATGGATGCGGTGCTGCTGCCCGTGCTGCGCTTCGACCTCGAGGCGCTGCATCGCTATTTCACGATCCGGGCAAACCGCGCCGGCGCGACGTGGCGGCTGGACTTCGTGCCGAAGACCCCGGAGCTCGCGCGCCAGCTCAGCACGCTGACGGTGGTCGGGGCGGACTTGGCGGTGCGGCGGCTGGAGTTTCGGCGCGGTGCCGACCAGCGCGTCGTGGTTGAGATCGGCGCGACGGAAACGGGCGTGGTTTTTGGCGCCGAGGAGTTGAAGCGCTACTTCCGCTGACCATGGGACGCGCCGGCAAGAAGTGGCTGATCCGGCTGGTGCTGGCCCTGGCGGTGGCGGCGGGGCTGGGCTGGCTGGCGCGGCTCGACTACGCGCGGAAGGTTTCGACGGACATCCTCGAGCTGATCCCGCCGGCGGAGCGCGCGCCCGAGCTGGCACTGGCGCGGACCCTCGCCGGCGCGCAGCAGGCGAAAGTCGCGCTCTTCGTGCTGCGTGACGGCGGAGCGCAGCAGGAGGCGGCGACCGCGGCCTTCGCGGCGGCGCTGGCGGCGGATCCCGCGTTTGCCGAAGTCGTGCGCCTGCCGGATCCGGTGGGGCGCGAGGCGCTGGGGCGGCACGTGTTTGTGCACCGGTTCGACCTGCTGCTGCCCGGCTGGCTGGGCGCGCGGGCGCGGGAGCATGCGGCGCGGGCGCCGGAGCAACCCTGGCCGGAGTGGCTGGCGGAGCGGGCGGCGGCGGACCTCGAGCACTTTCTCGCGGCGCCCGAGGCGGTGGCGTTCCAGGACCTTGTGCCGGCGGATCCCCTGCTGCTCGTGCCCGGGCTGGTGGAACGTATTCGCGGGCTGGAGTCGGCGGAACCGGCGCCGGGCGACCTGGGACTGGTCTGGGCGCGGACGAGCGCGGCGCCGCTGTCCGAGGCGGGTCAGGAACCGGTGCTCGCGGCGGTGGCGCGGGCGGAAGGCGAGGCGAGGCGCCTGGCGCCGGCGGTGGAGCTGCAGTGGACCTCGATCGGGCGCTTTGCCGGGGAGAACCGGCGCCGCATCCAGCAGGAGCTCTCGTGGCTGAACACGATCTCGTTGCTCGCGGTACTGGGCGTGGCGGTGCTCTGCCTACGGCAACTCTGGGAAGCGGTGCACCTCGCGCCGGTGGTGCTCGGGGCGCTGCTGGGCGCCTGGGTGGCAACGACGCTGGCGTTCGACCGCGTGCACGTGCTGGTCTTTGTCGTGGGCTCGCTGCTGGGCGGCGTGGCGATCGACTATGGCTTTTATCTGTACCTGCAGCCGCCGTTGACGTCGGACGAAAGCTACGGCGCGAAAGTGCGGCGGCTGCTCAAGCCGCTCCTCGTGAGCGCGTTTACCACCGTGCTGGGCTTCTCGCTCCTGTTTGCGTCGGAGCTGCCGCTGATCCGGCAACTGAGCGTCTTCGTGAGCGCGGGGCTGGTGGCGGCGCTGGCGACGGCGCTGCTCTGGTTTGGCCAGCTCGATGCCACGCACGCGCGGACCCGGGACTTCGCGCGGGCGCGGCTGCCGGCCGGCCGGCGGGGCGTGCGCCTCGGCGCGCGGGTGGTGCTGGCAGGCGCGGCGGTCGTGGCGCTGGTGGGCCCGTGGACGCTGCACTGGCGCGACGACATTCGTGAACTCGAGGCGTTGCCGGCCGGGATGCGCGAGGAGGCGGTGGCGGTGCGGGCGCAGTTTGGCGAGACCCCGGGGCGTACGATCTACCTCACGCGCGGCGATTCGCCGGCGGCGGCGCGCGTCGCGCTCGAGTCGTTTCTGGCGTGGCACGCGGGGGCGTTTCCGGGCGCGGAGGCGGCCTCGATCGGCATGGCGCTGCCGACGCCCCCGGACGCGGAGGCGCTCGGGGCGCGGCGAGACGAACTCGCGGGGTTTGCGCCGGCGCTGCGCGCGGCGCTTGGCCGGCACGGCTTCGAGGCGGACGCCTTTGAGCCTTTCTTTACCGCGTGGTCCGAGTGGCTCGCGCGGCCGTTGCCGGCGTATGCGACGATGGTGCGCGACCTGACGCAGGCGCTGCGCGGTCCGCTGGCGCTGACGATGGCGGCGGGCGGGGACGGCAACTGGTTCCTGACGGTGGCGGCGCATCCGCCGGGCGCGGAACCACCGTCGACGCTCGGCACTGTGGCGCTGGACCAGTTGCAGACGCTGAACGGCCTGTTCGCGCGGTACCGCATCTCGGCGCTGCGGCTGAGCGCGCTCGGGCTCGGGCTGCTCGGGCTGAGCGTGATCGTGCTGTACCGGCTCCCGCGCGGGGCGGCGATCTTCGGCGTCCCGGCGGGCTCGTGCCTGTTTGCGCTCGGCGCGCTCGGGCTGGCGGGGCAGACGCTGAACCTCTTTCACCTGCTCGGCGCGTTTCTCGGCGTGTGCCTGAGTCACAACTACGCGATCTTCTCCGCGGAGAACGAGGCGCGGGGGGAGGAGCCGCCGCCCTCGATCCGCTTGTCGGCGCTGACGACGGGGGCGTCCTTCGGCGTGCTGGCGTTCAGCCGGATCGCGGTGGTGGCGGCGCTGGGCACGACGGTGGCGCTGATCGTGCTGACCGCGTTGGCCGCGGTGGAGCTGATCCCGCTCGCGCGGGCCGGCGGCGGCGCCGCGCCGAGGAAGGACCAATCGTGAACCCTGCTTTTCCCGTGACGACCGCTCCTGTTGTCTCCTCGCGTCCCTACCGTGTCTTCCTGGCGAACCTGAATCGCTACGACCAACCGTATCCGGTTTATCCGCTCGGCTTGGCGTACATCGACGGCGCGCTGCGGGCGGCAGGCCACGAGACCTGCGTGTGGGACGCGCGGATGTCGGCGGAGCCGCTCGAGGCGAGCCTGGCGGCGTTCGCGCCGGACCTGGTGGGGTTCTCGGTGCGCAACGTCGACAACGTGCAGGCGCACAACCCGCGCTCGTTCATCCAGGAACTGGTGCAAGTGTGCCGGGGCGTGCGGGGGGTGACGACGGCGCCGATCGTCCTCGGCGGCAGCGGCTTTTCGGTGTTTCCCGGCGAGATCTTCCGGCTGACCGGCGTGGACTACGGGATCGCGGGTGAAGGCGAACGCGCGGTGGTCGAACTGGTGGAGCAGTTGCGGCAGGGGCGCGCACCGGCGGCGGTGCCCGGCGTGTGGCGGCGGGGGGCCGGCGGCGCGGCCGAACTCGTGGCGCCCGACGTATCGTTCGGCGTGTTCCGGTCGGAGCCGCACCACGAGCCGGCGCTGCTCGACGCGTATGTGGCGCAAGGTGCGCTGCCGGGGGTGCAGACGCAGCGCGGGTGTCCGCTGCACTGCTGCTATTGCACGTATCCGCTGATCGAAGGGACGCGCAGCCGGTTCCGGAGCGGCGAAGAGACCGTGGCGGAGATGCGGCGACTGGCGCGGCTCGGGGTGAAGTACGTGTTCATCGTCGATTCGGTGTTCAACACGCGGGAGGACCACGTGGTGCAGACCTGCGAGGCGCTGATCCGGGCGGAACTCGACGTGCAATGGGAGTGTTTCCTGCGGCCGCGGGGGCTGACGCGGGAGCTGCTGCAATTGATGCAGCGGGCGGGGATGCGGCACGTGGAGTTTGGGTCGGACAGCCTGTCGGATCCGGTGCTGGCGGCGTATGGGAAGAGTTTTCGGTTCGACGAGATCCGGCGGGCGAGCGAACTCGCGCACGGCCTGGGGCTGAGGTACAGCCACTTCATCATCTTTGGCGGGCCGGGGGAGACGCCGGCGACGGTGGAGGAGACGATCGCGCGGGCGCAGACGCTGCCGGCCGCGTACTTCTTCGCCGCGATCGGGATGCGGGTGTACCCGCACACGCCGCTGTGGCGGACGCTGGCCCCGGAGCGGAATGGGCTGGAGCCGGCGGATTACCTGCTGGAGCCGCGTTTTCACCTGGAGGCGCCCTTCACGGTGGAGGGCCTGATGAACCGGCTGCGCGAGGTCCAACGGACGAGTTCGAACTGGGCGGTGGGCGATCCGCCGCCGGTGTTTGCGGAGACGATGGCGAAGCTGCGCCAGCGGGGCGTGCGCGGCCCGATGTGGGAGTACGCGGAACTGCTGCAGCGGATGGCGCGCGGCACGGCGGAATCGGGGCGGCGATCATGATCGGGCGCGTCTACTGGGCCGGGTGGTATTACGCGTGCCTGCTGGTGTTCGCGGTGGGCGGGCTGGCGCTGAACCTCGTTTACCTCGTGCTTGGCGCGGGGCCGGCGACGCCGCGGACGGAGCGGTGGTTCCGGCACGGGTTGTGTCGGGCGGTGCGGGCGTATTTCTGGCTGCTGCGCGTGACCGGGGTGTGTCGGCTGCGCGGGCGGGAGGCGCTGGCGGCGGTGCCGGCCGGGACGGTGGTGGTGGCGAACCATCGGTGTCTGCTGGACAGCGTTGCGCTGCTGGAGCCGCAGCCGGAGGCGGTGTGCATTTTCCGGCCGGGCTCGGGGCGGCTGGCGATCATCGGCGCGTGCGGGCTGCGCTCGGGGTATCTGTTTTCGAGCGGCGGGGTGGACACGGTGCGGGCGGCGATCGCGAAGGTGGCCGCGGGGCACACGCTGGTGGTTTTTCCGGAGGGCACGCGGACGCCGGCGGGGCAGGTGCTCGGGCCGCTGAGGCCGGGGTTTGCAGTGATCGCGGAGCGGGTGCGCGCGCCGATCCAGGTGGTGCGGATCCGGACGAACTCGGAGGCGCTGACGAAGGGGTGTCCGTTCTGGCGGCTGCCACGGGTGCCGTTTGAGTACGTGGTGGAGCTGGGGCCGCGGCTGGCGCCGGATGCGGCGGGAACTTATTGGGAGGCTGGCCGCGGGGTGCGGGTGGGCTCGGGCCCGGAGGCGCTGACGCGGTACGTGGAGCGGGCGCTCCGCGGCGGCGCGGCGCCGATGGCGCCGGGTGAAGGTGATAAGGTTTAAAGTGCCAAGGTTCGAAGTCTCTGGATTGGATCCTCTGCGCCCTCGGCGAACTTCTGTAAGGTCATATCCGGTTCGGATCTGAGACATCTGTGGTTAATACAGGATCGATGGTTTAGCCTCAGATTGCTCTGATCAATACAGGATGGGACAAGACATGATGTTGGCCACAAAGAGGCGCCAAAAGGCACGATAAAATACACAAGGCAGTTCTACAGGAGGTAGCAGGGAGCGCAGAGGTTTCGGCGCCGGAGGCGCCGAGTTGAACGTGGTAGGGTTCGAATGCCACAGATCCTCCCTTGCCTCTGTTGCCTCTTGTAGAGCCATATCCGGTTCGGATCTGAGTAATCAGAGATTGAATATAGAATCGTTGTTTTAACCTCAGATTCCTCGGATCAAGGCAGGATGATCGGCGCCGGCGGCGCCGAGTTGAGGGTTATAAGGCTTAAGGTGCTAAGGTTCAGGCCCCCTGATCGATCTCTCTGCGTCCTCAGCGAGATCCGGTAGAAACTTTAGTTTTCGGCGGCGCGAAAACTAAAGTAAGTGGGGTCCGGGAACCGGCGCCCACTTAGGTGATCGCGACAGCGAGAACCTTATCGTGCCTCCTCGTGCCTTTTGGTGGCCAACCTCCGGCTCAAACTCCGCAAACACAGAGTCGTGGTTTTATCTCAGATTACTCGGATCAAGGCTGGATGCCGGCCGGGTTGGCGGCGGTAATCTTTCTTGAGTGCGGAGCGGAGGGGCGGCAGAACCGCGTCTCTTCTGGCCCCCATGGATTTCCCTGGCGCTTGTTCACCTGACCCCACGGCAACCGCGGCGCCGCCGCCGGCGGCGGAGGTGGGGCCGGCCGCGGTGCCGCCCGTGCTGCCGGCGGCGCCCGCCGGTCCGCGAGAGGAGCCGTTCATCTTTCACGGCCGCGCGAGCGAGTACTTCCGCATCTGGATCGTGAATGCGCTGCTGACCCTGCTTACGTGCGGCGTCTTCTTGCCGTGGGCGAAGGTGCGGAAGCGGCGGTACCTGCGGGGGGCGACGGAGCTGCTGGGGCATCGCTTTGATTACCGGGCGGACCCGCGGCGCCTGCTGATCGGGCACGCGATCATGGCGGTCTTCTTCCTCGGCTACAGCCTGTTTGGCGTGGTGTATCCGCCGGTGCGCTGGGGTGTGATCCTCCTGGGCGTGGTGATGCTCCCGTGGATCGTGGTGCGCTCGCTGGCGTTCAATGCGCACAACACGGTGTATCGCGGGCTGCGCTTCCGGTTTCATGCCGCGCTGTCGCCCGCGGCGGCGGTGTATCTCGTGGGACCGGTGCTGTGCGTGCTGTCGCTCGGGCTGTATTACCCGGCCTGGGTGCGGCAGAAACGGCGCTACGTCGTGGGCCAGCACCGGCTGGGGGACGCCTACTTCCGGTTCGAGCTGCGGCGCCGGCCGTTCTACACGGCGTATCTCGCGAGCGCGGGCGTGATGGTGGGCTGCGTTTTCATCGGCGGGCTGATCACCGGCGCGATGGCGGTTGGCGCGGGCGGGAAACCGCCGACACTGCCGCAGCTCATCCCGTTCTTGATTTGCTACCTGATCGGTTTCTTCACTGCGCGGCACCTCGTTCACGCGATGCTCTTCAATCATTTCTGGGGCAACACGCGCCTGGACGAGCATCGGTTTGTTGCGCGGATGGACTTTGGGCGGTGGTTGGGCCTGCAGTTCACGAACCTCTTTGCGACGATCGGCTCCTGCGGGCTCCTTTATCCCTGGGCGGTGATCCGGACCTGCCGCTACACGGCGCAGTGCCTCAGCCTGGTGCCCGCGGGGGCGATCGACTCGATCCGCCGGCTGGAGGCCGGACCGGGGAGTGCCACGGGTGATTCGGCAGCCGAGGTGATCGGACTCGATTTTGGGCTATGATGACCACGACCGGCAGCTATTGCACGGGCGAGGACCTCACCCCATGGCCGGCGACGCTGGCGGTGGAGGGCGAGGGGAGGCTGCAGATCAGGTGGGCGCAGGGCGAGCGGGTCGTGCCGCTGGCGGAGCTGCGGGTGAGCGACCGGCTCGCGAACATCCCGCGTTTCATCTACCTGCCGGGCGGGGCGGTCGTGGAAACGGCGGACAACGGCGCGATTGACGCGCTGCTGGTGACGCAGCGGCGGGGCCGGTTTGCGGCAGTCGTGCATGCGCTCGAGTCGCACCATGGGGTGGCGACGGTGGCGTGCGTCGTGCTCGTGGCGCTGCTGGTCGCCTCCTTTTTCTGGGTGCCGCCGCGGCTGGCCCGCAGCATCGCCGGGCGTGTGCCGCCGGCGATCGAGGTGCGGGCGGGAGCCGCGGCGAAGGCCACGCTCGCGCAGTACTTCACGCCGTTCGCGCCCGACCTCGCGGAGCGGGCGCGGGTGGAGCGGCAGCTCATCCGGATTCAGCCGGATGGGAGAACGACGCCGCGACCCACGATCGAGTTCTGGCGGTTTACCCAGTCGCCCAATGCGTTCGCGCTGCCGGGCAACGTGATCGTGCTCAACCAAGAGCTGCTCGAGCTGTCGCTCACGGACGACGAGCTAGCGGCGTTGCTGGCGCACGAACTTGGGCATCTCCGCCTGCGCCACGGGATCCAGAGCGTGCTGCGCAATTCCTTCGCGCTGCTGATCGTGAGTGCCGCGACCGGTGACCTCTCCGCGCTGGGGGCGTTTACGACGTCGCTTCCGGTGGCACTGCTGCAGAACGGATATTCGCGTGACCTCGAGCGGGAGGCGGACGCGTTCGCGTACGATCTCCTGCGGGAGCGGCGAATCCCGACCAAGGCGTTCAGTTCGCTCTTGGTGAAGCTGGGCAATCGCGCGCCCGCGGAGGCGGCGTTTTCGTACCTCAGCACGCATCCGGCGACGGAGGAGCGGATCGCGCGCTTCGGCGTGCTCACCGCGGAGGAACGGCAGCGGCTCGTGGCGGCACCGCCGCAGGCGAAGGCGGACAGCGACGCGAGGGCGGCCACAAGCAAAGGCAAGCGCGCGAGCGTGAGCACGGGGCTCGAGCGGAACTGCCAGCCCGTGGCGCTCTTCCGGACCGAGCCAGTGTATCCGCTGTCCCTACGCGTGAAGGGCGAAACGGGAGAAGTGCTGGTCGACTTTGTGGTGGATGCCGACGGCGACGTGAAGAACGCGTTTGTCATTCGGTCGACCAATCGCGCGTTCAACGAGCCGGCGCTCGCGGCGGTGCAAACCTGGAAGTTCAGTCCGGGACGGCGAGACTACCGCGCGGTGGCGGTGCACATGCAGGTGCCGGTCGTGTTTACGTTGGACGAAGATGATGCTCCGCCGGTGCTGCTGTCTCCGCCCGTGGCGAAGTAGGCTTTCGTTTTTGCCGCTGGCAAAAATGAAAGAATGGGGCGGTCGAGTATATATGGTAACCGCGAATTGTACCTATAGCCATTGGTAACCAGGAACGGGCACGAATATACGCCAAGGCAGGGTTGGCCACGAAGAGGCGCCAAAAGGCACGAAACTTTATTTTTCGGCGGCGCGAAAAATAGAGTAAGTGGGGGTTCATCCCCGGCGCCGGCGGCGCCGGAGGCAGCCCCACCTTCTCGCATTTTCGCGCCCTGCGAAAACGCGAGAGCGCTGTTTCCCAGACGCCTGCTCTTCTACCCGAGATTCTCGGCTCGGAGCCTATCGCCTACCGCTTATCGCCTATAGCCTGATTGTTTCGCCACAAAGAGGCGCCAAAAGGCACGATAATATACACAAGGCGGTTCTACAGGAGGTAGCAGAGAGCGCAGAGGCTTCGGCGCCGGAGGCGCCGAGTTGAAGGTGGTGGGGTTCGAATGCCACAGATCCTCCCTTGCCTCTGTTGTCTCCTGTTGAGACATATCCGGTTCGGATCTGAGCAATCAGAGGTATATAAAGGATCGTTGTTTTTACCTCAGATTACTCGGATCAAGGCAGGATATGGGTACTGAATCCAAGGCGGTCGCGCAGGAGGTGGCGGGGGGCGCGGCGGTCGTGGCGTCGTGGGCGGCGGGTCTATGGTGATGGGGCGCAAGGAGCCAAGGTTCGGCGCGAAGCCGCCGGGCGGCCCCTTCTTCAGTTTTCGCGCAGCCAAACTGGCGGGGCGAAAACGGGTGTAACGGATAGGAAAATTATGTAACGGCTGGTTTTGCTGTTGCACGAGTCGGCTGCGGCGGCTTGCGTGCGGGGCATGTTTTCGGCGCGGCGGAACGTGAATAAATACCGGGCTGGCCCGGGGCGCGTGCGGCCGCAGAAACCTCTGTCCCGCCTCGCAGGCGAGGCGGCTTTATCAACCCCATGAAATCCATCGCAGCCCTATCGATTGTCCTCACCCTTTCCGCCGGCGCCCTCCTGGCCGAACCGGCATCCACCCCGGCGGGCAATGTCATGCCGGCGCCGGCGCAGGCGCGCTGGACCGGCGGGCGGCTGGCGTTTGACCCGAGCTTCACCGCGGTGGTGCAGGGGGCGGACGACGGCCGGGTGCGCGGCGCGTTGGACCGGATGCGCCGGCTCTGGGAGCTGCGCACGGGCCTGACCTTGGCGCGGAGCGAAGCCGCGTATGCGGCGCCGGCGGCCGGCGTGAAACCCACGCTGGTGATCGAGTGCCAGGCGCTGGCGCCGGTGGTGCCAAAGGTCGGGGAGGATGAAACCTATACGCTGGACGTCACGGCCGACCAAGCGGTGCTGCGGGCACCCACGACGACGGGCGCGCTGCGCGGACTGGCGACGCTGACGCAGATGCTGCAGGCCGACGCGACAGGTTGGATGCTACCGACGGCGGAGATCAAGGATGCGCCGCGGTTCGCGTGGCGCGGGCTGCTGATGGACCCGTGCCGGCACTGGCTGCCGGTCGAGGTGATCAAGCGCAACATCGACGGCATGGCGCTGGCGAAGTTGAACGTGCTGCACTTTCACCTGACGGAGGACCAGGGCTTCCGGATCGAGAGCAAGGCGTTCCCGAAGCTGCACGAGCTGGGCTCGGACGGACTGTATTACACGCAGGAGCAAATCCGGGACATCGTGGCGTACGCGGCGGCGCGGGGCATTCGCGTGATGCCGGAGTTTGACGTGCCCGGCCACGCGACGACCTGGGTCGTGGCGTATCCGGAATTCGCGAGCGCGCCCGGGCCGTACCAGATCAACCGCCGGCCGGGGGTGCACGATCCGGTGCTCGATCCGACCAACGAGGAGTTGTATCCGATGCTCCAAAAATTCTTCGCGGAGATGGCGACGCTGTTCCCCGACGAGTACATCCACATCGGCGGCGACGAGAACAACGGGAAGCACTGGAAGGCGAACGCGAAGATCCAGGAGTTCATCCGGGCGAACAACCTGAAGGACAACCCGGGCCTGCACGCGTATTTCAACCGCAAGCTGCAGGTGATCGTGTCGGGCCTCGGCAAGAAGATGATGGGGTGGAATGAAATCCTGCACCCGAACCTGCCGGCGGGCACGGTGGTGCACTATTGGATGGGCGCGACCGGGCTGGTCGACGCGACGCGGATGGGTTTCGGCGCGGTGCTGTCGCGCGGCTTCTATCTCGATCACCAGCTGCCGGCGGCGACGATGTACGCCAACGACCCGGTGCCGGCGAACACGAAGCTGACGCCGGAGCAGCAGGCGCGCGTGCTGGGCGGCGAGGCCTGCATGTGGGCGGAGTGGGTGACGGAGGAGACGGTGGACTCGCGCATCTGGCCGCGGGCGGCGGTGGTGGCGGAGCGGCTGTGGTCGCCGCGGGAGGTGAACGACGTGCCGGACATGTACCGCCGGCTGGCGCTGATGAACGCGCGGCTGGATGAGCAGGGCCTGCGGCACGAGATGAACCGGGACATGATGCTGCGCCGCTTCGGCGACGGCGTGAGCATGGCGGACGCGCGGCGGGTGCGCGAGGCGGCGGATCTTTTCGAGGCGGGCACGCTGGGCGTGCGATTCAAACAGAACCCCACGGTGACGCAGGCCACGCCGCTGACCGGTTTCGCGGATTGCACGCGGGCGGACAGCGCGGCGGGCCGGCGGTTCGCGGCGGACGTGGAGGCGGTACTTTTTGGCGACGCGGCGACGACGCGCGCGGCGCTGACCGAGGCGCTCGGCGGCTGGCGTCAGCTCGGCCAGGACCTGGCAGCCGGCCGGATCGCGCCGGCGTCGCCCCGGGTGCGCGAGCTGGCGACGCTGGGTGAACAACTGGATGCGGTGGCGGCGATCGGGCTCGAGGCGGTGGCGGCGCTGGACAAAGGCGCGGCGGCCGGCTGGAGCGAAGCGCAGCTGGCGGCGCTGGTAAAGTTGGGAGACCCGCGGCTGGGCGTGACGCTGCCGATCGTGAAGCCGGTGCGGCTGCTGGTCGCGGCGGCCGGGCAGGCCGCGGCGCGGCCGACGCTCCCGGCGGCCGATTGGCGGCGCCAGGTGGAGAAGGCGGCGACGCCGCCGGCGCCGAAAAAATGACGGAGGTGTCGCAACGAGTGGGGCCGGCCGCGGGGCCGGTCCCGGCCTCCACGCTGCCGGCCGGGGAGGGCGGGGTGGAGCTGGAGCGGGTTCTGCGCACGCTGGTGGAGACCAAGGCGTGGGACCTGAGCCGGCCGCTGCCGACGACGCGCGAGATCGGGCAGCGGTTCGGCATCTCGAACGCGACCGTGTGCCGGCTGCTGATTCGGCTGAGCGCGGAGGGCCTGATCTGGCGCCGGAGCAACGGCCGCTACTTCCTGAACGAGAGCCGGCGGGTGTTTGAGAACGAGCCGTACGCGTGCCTGCTGCGGCGGTTGAAGAACTGGAGCCGCGTGTACCAGGGCGTGATGGGCGGGTTCAGCCAGGCCTTTGCGCGGGACCGGGCGTCGATGCTGTTCGTGCACAACGACACGCTGGTGCGGCATGCGGATACGGCCCATCCGCCGGTGCATGCGGACGCGGCGGAGCAGCGGGCGGCGCTGGCGGAGTTTTGCCGCGGGTACGAGGGGCGGTACCGTGGGGTGTTGCTGGACGAAGTCTGGCGGGACGACGTGTTGCGGGAGTTCTTGTCGCAGCTGGGCGCGGCGGTGATCACGTGCCGGCCGACGACGGTGGCGGGGCTGTCGAGCGTGAGCGCGGATTTCGGGGTGGGCGCGCTGCTGGCGGTCGGGCACCTGTTTGCGCGCGGCTACGAGGAAATCTGGCTGGCGGTGCCGTTTGCGAATTCGGCGACGGTGGACGTGCAGACGCGGGAGACGCTGGCGGCGGCGGCGATGCTGGGAAAGCCGATCGCGGCGCGAAACGTGGTGTCGGTGGCGACGCCGGTGGAACGGGAACGGTTCGTGGCGCGGCTGGTGGCGACGCGGGCGCGCGTGGGGGTGTTTTGCCTGGAGGACAACATGAGCGTGCTGCTGCGGGAGGCACTGCAGCAGGCGGGGCTGGCGTGTCCGGTGCGGGTGGGGCTGTTGTCCGGGATGGGCACGGACCTGGTGACGGAGCGGCGGATTTCGACGCTGCGGATCGATTACGAAAAGATCGGGGAGACGGCAGGGGAGATCCTGGCGTCAGGGAAGGTGCGGACGGTGCGGATCGCGCCGGAGCTGGTGGTGGGCGGGAGCAGCTGAACTTTGTTTTTTGCCGGCGGCAAAAAACAAAGTAAGTGAGGGCCAGGCTTGGCGCCGGCGGAGCCGGCTCGGGCGATCTTTCTCTTACTCCTACTCTTACTCTTTCTCTGCAGTTTTCGCTCCGCGAAAACTGAAGTGGGTATGGTCTTCGGCGCCGGCGGAGCCGGCAGCAGCTCCTACTTCGGTTATCGCGGAGCGAGCCAGCATAAAGCCTATAGCCTACAGCCTATTGCCTATAGCCATTGGCCACGAAGAGGCGGGTAACCACGGAGTTCGGGTTGGGTTTGGCCGCAAAGAAGCCAGAAGGCGCAAGAAGGAGCCGCTGATCGCGCGGCGGGTATTCGCGTCAGCGAGAACTGCGGGAGAGGAGCTCGCGAGCGCGGGCGGAAGTCGGGTCGCGGCGGAGCACCTCGTTGAGCTCGGCGGTCGCCTCGGCCGGGCGGCCGTTCTCAAGCAGGGTGGTGGCGAGGTTGAGGCGAAAATCGATCTCGTCGGGCGCGGCCTGGACGGCCGCACGGAAGTAGGCCTCGGCTTCGGCTTTGCGGCCGAGTTGGGAGAGTATGGCCCCGCCATTGTTCCAAGCGTTGCCGAAGGTCGGGGCGAGATAGACGGCGGTGTTGAAGTGTTCCAGCGCGGCGGCGGCGAAGCCGCTATTGAGGAGGGTGACGCCCTGGTTGAACTGACCCTTCGCGAGGGTATGGGCGTTGCCCCAACGCTCCAGGTTCGTGTTCTCGATGATCGGGAACCGGTGGGGCGGGTGCTGGAAGACCTGGACGTGGATCGATCCATCGGAGGCCGAAAAATCGGCGCGGTAGCGATCCCGGCCCAGATTAAAGGCCAGTTCAGTGATGCGGCTCGGGTGGCGGTCCTGAAAGTGCCACTCGGTCGCGAGGAGCACGTGGCGGCCGACGATCTCGGGATCGGAGAACAGCATGAACGGGACACAGCGGAGGTAGAAGGGGCGAACTTGGTCGATGCCGGTGGCGACGACATAGGCGCTGGAGATATTGGTTTGGAGGAACTCGGTCCGGGCGCGGTCGACGTTGGCGGCCAGGATCGGGCCAAAGCGGAGCACAGGTATTTGGACAGCCATTACGGCCAAGAGCAGAACCGCGGGGACCAGCCAGGCGCCGCGGGGAAGCCGGCGGTCGGGAGCGGTGATCGCGGGCCGCCAGCGGCCGAGCAGGTGTATGAGCCCGGCAAACGCAGTGAGGAACGTGAACGGAGCGTGGAACGTGAGAATCCGTTGCGGCCACTCCGGAATCGGAGCCGCCGGGGAGTCGACGGAAAGAAGATAGCAGAGGCCCACGACGGTGTTGAGTACCGCGAGCATGCGGAGCCAAAGCGAGCTGCGGCAGCGCCAAGCCAGGACGGGGGCGATGGCGAAGCCGATCAGGTGCAGGCTGCCCATGACCCAGAAGAAGACGGTGCTGGTCCAGGGCGTGGCGCCAAAGAGCGTCCGGACGAGCAGGGCGTCCATCGTGAACAGGTTCGTCACACGCAGCCACATCTGAGCCGGGTCGACGGTGAAGAGGATCTTCAGGCTGGCAGTGGCGGAGGCTTCGGAGGCGGGGCTGTCGCGGACGATGACGAAGCCGAAGAGCAGGACGGCGCCGGCAAAGGCGAGCGTTTGCCGACGGTGACGCTGCACGAACAGAAAGCGGAGACCGCACAGGATGAGCGCGAACGGCAGGGCGAAGGGGTGGCAGATGAGGCCGAAGCCGATGAGCAGCGCGATGGGGAGGCTGGAGCGCCGTTCGGGCTCGGCGGCTTCGCGCAGGACGAGGAACGTGGCGAGCCCGACACAGGACGCTCCGAGCGAGAACGCGAGCGGGCCGCCCCAGATGAAAACGCCGTCCCAGAACGCGAGGGTGCCAAGCGCGATGCCGACGCTGCGCCACCAGCGGTTCTCCACGAGCCGTTCGAGTGAGCGGTAAACGATCAGGAAGCAGGCGCCCGCCTGGAGCAGGTAGAGCGTTGCGATCTGGTACGGAGCGGCGACATGGAGGTCGGTGAGGAGGCGCGATAGCGCATAGTGTCCGACGTAAGTGAACTGGAAACTGTAGGTGTGAACCGGGCCGTACGAGAGCTGCGGCGGGTAGGAGTTCATCCCGACGAAAGCGACGAGATCGATGAGTGGTACCCAGGGCCCGTAGATGAGCACGGGGAGGATGAGCGCGAGGACGGCGCCGAGGGCGACGTAGGCGGGGGCGGTGGGCCGGAAACGGGGCGAAGCGGACACCGGCCCTGAAGCGGGCGGAATGTTCGGGTTCAAAGTGGGGCGACGGAGAGTTAGCGGAGAATTCTGGTTTTTGCCGGCGAAAAAAACAGGGGAGGGCTTTGGGGCGTGGAAAGCGCCGGCCGCAGCCGCGTGCCCTGGAGCGCGGAGGCGCTCGGGATGCCGGCAGGTTGCGTTTGTAGGGTGGGTTTCGAGGGTGGCTTTCTGCACATCGTTTGACGACCCGGGAGAACCCTAGGCGACACCCTAGACGCGGTCGGGAGTTGGGGCGGAAATGCCTGGGTGGATCCCCGGGATTGAAATCTGGGGTGTATTAGTAATCAACGAGTTACGAGATTTTTCCACTACAGAAGGTCCTGGGGGCGCCGCTAACGAGGGCGCCATGCCGAAGCCCACTCTCACCGCCCTCCTCACCACCCTTTTCCTGCTCGTCGCGACGTCGACGGCCCAGGCGACGACCCCGGTGCAGGTGGCGACGATCCCGGTGGCGGTGGCAGGGCGCGAAACGGCGGCCACGCTGGATCTCAGCCCGACGTCGGATCTCTCATCGCAGGAAGCGCAGATGCTGGCGGGTGCGATCTCGCAGATGAGCGGGCGCAATGTGTCGCTCGGGCGGGTGCAGGCGACGGGCAGCATGCGGCCCTATTTCGACGAGAATTCCGTGCTGCTGCTCGAGGCGACGCCCTTCGCGGAGCTGAAGGTGGGCGACGTGGTGACCTTCTATGATGCGAAGCGGAAGACGCAGCTCGTGCACCGGCTGGTCGAGAAGCACGGCAACGTCTTCTACGCGCGCGGCGACCACAACAAGCGGATGGATTCGGTGTATGTGACGCCGGAGACCTATCGCCGCCGGCTGGTCGGCGTGGTCTATTCGAAGCCGGACGTTTCGCGCGGCGGGATCCGGGTGGCGACGAGCACGATGCCGGTCAACACGGCCGGGCTAAACTGAAGCGCTTCTCGCGGACGCGAAAGCGCGGGACGATTGGGCGATGGCGCGGAGACCGCGGCCGGTTACTTCGTCGGCCGCAACGTTTGCAGCAGTGTGAGGGCACGCGCGTCGCCGGGATTGATCGCCAGCACTTCCTCGGCGTGCGTGACCGCTTCCTGCGACCGGCCGAGCTCGGCCATCACGAGCGCAAGATTCATGTGGGCGTCGACCGACTTGGGGTCGCGCTGTAGCGCGGCTTCGAAGCACAGCATCGCATCCTGCGGGTTACCGGCGCGGAAAAGCGCCGCCCCGGCATTGGTCCAAGCTTCGACGAAGTCGGGCTGGAGGTACACGGCGGTGTTGAAGTGTTGGAATGCGGCCGGATAGACACCGGCCTGGAACAGGGCTACGCCCAGATGAAACTGATCATGGGCGAGCACGGACGGCGTCATCCACGTCGTTGCATTCGTGCGTTCGCTGACGGGAAAGCGGTTGGATGGCTGCTCGATCAGTTGCACCGCCATGACCTGGCCCTGCGCACTGAATTCCGCGAGGTAGTGCTTCCGGCCGACCTGAAACGCCGCTTCGGCGAGGCGGGTGGGATGCCGCGGTTTGACATGCCATTCGGTGCTGAGCAACAGATTGCGGGCGACGATTTCGCGATCGGAGAAGAGCACGAAGGGCACTGCGCGCAGATAGAATGGATGGACGTTGTCCATACCCGATACCACCAAGTAGGCATTGGTCACGCCGGTCTTGAGGATGTCGTCGCGGGTCTTGGCGATATTGGCGGCGAGCGTGCTGCCGAACCGAAAGACCTGCGCGTGGGTGAAGACGGCGAAGGCAAGAACTAGCCCCGGCACGAGCCATGCGACCCGAGGGACACGCCAGCCCGCTCCCGCCACGCCTCGGCCCTGCTGCATGACGTAAAGGAGGCCAACGAATCCAGACATGTAGGTGTATGGTGCATACAGGGTGAGCACGCGCTGGGGCCACTCCCCGATGGGCGCGCTCGGCAGGTCGCGGGAGAATACATACAGGACGCCGGCGCAGGTGTTCAGCGTCGCAAGCATCCGGAGCCAGGTCGATTGGCGTTCCTTCACCGCGATGTACGGAGACAGCACGAAGCCGACGAGATGCAGGATGGCGAAGACGAAGAACGTGATGAGCGATCCGCTCGGCGTGGAGCCAAAGAGGGCCGTGGCGAAGCGGGCGTCCTGGGTGAAAAGGCCGCTGAGGCGCAGCCAGATTTCGGCGGGATGAAATCCAAATAGGAGGCGCAGACCACCTTCGGCGTCACCAACCTCGGCCGCGGGGCTGTCGCGAAAGATCACGAAGCCGAACACCAGCACCAGCGCCGCGAGGAAGACCGTGTGTCGCCGACGGGCGGGATCGAACAGAAACCGGACGCCGCACAGAACCAAGGCGAAGGGCAGCATGAACGGGTGGCAGCAAATGCCGAACAGAACGAGGAGCGTGACGGGAGTGCTGGCATTTTTGCCCGACTCGGCCGCATCACGGATGGACAAGTAGGTTGCCCAACTGATGAAGGCTGCGCCCATGGAGTGCGCTAGCGGGCCGCCCCAGAGAAAGATGCCGTCCCAGAATGCGAGGGCGCCCAGGGCGATCCCGACTGCCCGGAGCCACGGATCCCGCACCAGTCTTTGCAGCGAACCGTATACCACGCCGAAGCAGATTCCCACCTGCAGCAGGTAGAGCAGGGGAATCTGGAAGCGGATCGGCAGCAGCAGATCGCAGCAAAGGCGGGACAGAGCCAGCACCCCGACATACGAGAACTGGAAAACGTAATGATGCAGCGGGCCGTAGGACAACTGCGGTGGGTAGGAGTACATGCCGACGAAACCCACCAGATCGATCAACGGGAGCCACGGGCCGAGCAGGAGCACCGGCGCAACCAGGGCCACGATTGCGCCCAAGGTAACGATGCTCACTGGGGTCCACCGGCGCGGGCGAAGTCGCTGCAATTCTGCCGAGGGCGGCGGCGTTGGTCTTGTAGTGGCGTGGCTCGGTTTCGATTCAGGCAGATTCACGTGCTTTGCCCTAACGTGACGCTGTGGATACGAAGTGACGCAATCCAAGAATCTCGGCGCACGGGACCAGATGCGGGTAAACGCGAGTTGACGCAAGCCGAGGTCGGCGGACACGATGTCGGTCAACACGGCCGGGCTGAACTGAGCATTTTTCGCGGGACGCGAAGAAAGAAGGAGCGCGGCAGGTCTTGCCGAGCTCGTGCCCGCCTTCGCCTAAGGCTACGGCGCGGCATTTTTCTTTCCGCGCGCGGAAAGAAAAATGGTGGAGGTGGCGGGAATTGAACCCGCGTGCCCCTGACCTTCGCGCGCCGCGTCTACCAAGTATAGCGTGACTTTGATCTCGCTGGTGCCACGCGATCACGCGCGCTTGAGCACCCGCCAGTCCCCGGATGGAAGATACGACGCGCGGTCCGCGAACCGCTCCGCGCGCTATTCCTGCTGTCGTCGTTAGTTCCAGCTAGCAGGTGTCGCTAGACCAACGTGGCTGACATTAAGCAGCCAGAGGCATTTCTTCAGTTTTGCCGTTTATTGTTTCGCAGGGGGATTTACGAGAGGCCCACGACTCTCGACTGGCAGCGGCGCACTCCAACCAAGGGTAGAATCCAGAACACCCCCGAAAATTGAACGGCGCGGCGCAACGGTCTGGCCCAGGGGGCCGGGGTTGTGCTCGCACCTGCCGGCGCCGATGGCGCCGGCGTGCAACCCGTCAAAGAACAGCGCGCACCATGCGGCGATCGCCGCTGAATGCAACTTTGGTTTTCGCGGGCGCGAAAACCAAAGTAAGTGGGGTTCACGTCCCGGCGCCGACGGGCGCCGGTGGTAGCGCCTATATAGGTTATCGCGGCCGCGATAACCTCTTACGAGAACGAGAACGATTCCGGCGCCGCAGGCGCCGGCTTCAGCTCCCCCATAGGTTATCGCGAGAGCGAGAACCTGCGATAACCTTTACGGCAGGGTGAATTCGAGCTGGGCGCGGAGGTCGCGGGACGAGCTGCCGACGGCGAGGACGAACTTGCCGGGCTCGGCGACCCACGCTCGCCGCGCGGGATCGTAGAACGAGAAGGCCTCGCGTCCGAGGGGCAGCGTGACGACCCGGCGCTCGCCGGGTTGAAGCTGGACCTTGCGGAAGGCCTTCAGCTCCTGCGCGGGGCGTGGCAGGCTCGCCTCGACGTCGCGCACGTACAACTGGACCACCTCGGCGCCGGCGCGCGCTCCCGTGTTGGTCACCTCGACCTCGACGGTCGCGAGCGGCCCCTTGGCGTCGGTGCCGGGCACGACGCGCGCGCCGCGGTAGGCGAAGCTCGTGTAGCTGAGGCCGTGGCCGAACGGGAACAGCGGCTCGATGGCCTTGGTATCGAACCAGCGGTAGCCGACGAGCAGGCCTTCGGTGTAGGTGACGGTGCCGTCCTTCCCCGGCCACGCGCCGAGGGCGTGCGCGGGGGAGTCGGCCAGCTGCCGGGGAAAGGTGCACGGCAGTTTGCCGGAGGGATTGACGTCCCCGAAGAGCACGCGCGCCACGGCGTTCCCGGCCTCCATGCCGCCGAACCACGCCTGCAGCACGGCGGGGGTGCGCGGCAGCCACGCGCCCATGCTCACCGGCGAGCCGGAGACGAGGACGACGACGGTGCGGGGATTGGCGGCGACGATGCGCTCCAACAACGCGTCCTGGCCGTACGGCAACGCGAGCTCGGTGCGGTCGTCGCCCTCGCAGTCGTTGCCTTGCTCGTGATTGAGCCCGCCGACGAACACGACGGCGTCGGCGGCGCGGGCCGCGGCGACCGCACGCTCGGCGAGTTCGTCGGCGCTGAGTGGCGCATCCGGTTTCTGGGGACGCGTGCTCAGCCGATCGGAGTTCGGCGCCTCGTAGCCGAGGGCGTGGATCACGTTCACCGTGCGGCCGACGCGCCGGATGATGCCCTGGAGGGGCGTCACCTCGTAGAGCGGCTTGACCTCGGAGCTTTGGCCCCCGTGCGCCTGGGGGCGCGTCGCATTCTCGCCGATCACGGCGATGGTGCGGAGCTTGGTGGCGTCGAGCGGAAGGAGGCCGCCGGTGTTCTTGAGGAGGACGATCGCTTCTTCGGCGACGCGGCGGGCGACGAGCTGGTGGGCCTTCGTGTTGATCGCCCCGGGCGCGCGGCCGTCGAGTCCGCCGGTGGCGATCAGGACGCGGAGGTTGCGGCGGACCTTGTCGTCGAGCCCGGCCAGCGGGAATTCGCCGCGCGCGAGGCCTTCGCGGTACGGGCCGGCGAGGAACCAATCGGCGTAGGCGCGCTTCTCGGTACCCATCTCGAGGTCGAGCCCGTGGCGGGCGGCCTGCGCGGTGTCGTGGGTGCCGTTCCAGTCCGACATCACCAGCCCCTTGAAGCCCCACTCCTGTTTCAGGACCTGGTTGAGGAGGTAATCGTTATGGCAGCAGTGCTCGCCGCGAAACTTGTTGTACGCACCCATGACGGTCCACACACCGGCCTCGGTCACGGCGGCGTGAAAGGCGGGCAGGTAGATCTCGCGGAGCGTACGTTCATCCATCTCGACGTTGATCGAGTTGCGCAGCGTCTCCTGGTTGTTGACCGCGAAATGTTTCACCGACGACGCGATGCCGCCCGACTGCTCGCCGCCGATGAAGCCAACGGCGATCCGGCCCGCGAGGAAGGGGTCCTCGCCCAGGTACTCGAAATTCCGGCCGCACAGCGGGGAGCGCATGATGTTCACGCCGGGCCCGAGCACGATGTCCTTCCCGCGGGCGCGCGCCTCGGTGGCGATGGTGGCGCCTTCGAGGAAGGCGAGCTCGGGGTCCCACGTGGCCGCGAGGGCGATGCCGGTGGGCATCGCCGTGGAGAAATCATCGGTCCGCCCGGCGGCTTTGAACGTGTCGCGCTCGATCTCCTCGCGCACGCCGTTGGGGCCGTCGGTCAAATGCCGGACGGGGATGCCCAGGCGCGGCACGCCGGCGGTGGTGAACTTGGAGTCGCCGTGCAGGAGCGAGACTTTCTCCTCGAGCGTGAGCCGGCCCAGCAGGTCCTCGACGCGGGCCTCGAGTGGCGCCGCGGGATCGCGGTACACGGGTCGGGCGTCCTCGGCGGCGCGAGCGGCAACGGGGGACAGGAAGGCAAGGAGTGTCAGGAGAACCAGGGACGGGTGCTTCATCGGAAAATGGGGCGGGGCGGTTTGCGGCGGGCGCGCCGCAGACGGAATCGGGGAAGGCCCATCGCATCGTTCGGCAAGGTGGCGTCAACCTCGCGGACGAATGGCGGGTGGGTTAGCCACCAAAAGGCGCGAGAAGGCACGAAGAAGAATACCGCGGATCGGCAAGGCAGGGGGGCCGCAAGAAGGCGCAGAAGGCGCAAAAGCAGGGGAGCGGTGGGCGATAGGCGATAAGCTATAGGCGCTTAGCCCAAGGCGGTCTCGCAGGAGGCAAGCGAGGGCAGGTAGGGGCAAAAACGTTCTCGTTCTCGAACGGGTTTTGCGTCCGCCGGGCCCACCGGGCTTGGGAAAAACGGGATGGTCGGGTCCCTCAATCCCTCGAGAGAACGAGAACGAGAAAGAGAACGAGAACGATTAGGAGGAGGTTGCGGGGAGAGGGGGAGTGGGATTTGGGTTGGGGGCGTATGAGCTGGGAACCTACGGAAAAGGAGTTTGCCTCGGTGATGGCGGCGGATGGCCAGCACCGGTTCGAGTATTTCATCCATCGCGTGTGCGAGGCGCGCGGCGCTTGGGCGCTGGCGAACGACGGCTGGGCGAGCGTGCAGGACGAGTCGGGCACGACGCTGATCCCGCTCTGGCCGCATGAGGCTTATGCGGCGGCGTTCGCGGTCGGCGGCTGGGCCGGCTTCACGCCGAAGCGGATCAGCCTCGATGATCTGCTCGAGGAGTGGCTTCCCGGGATGCGACGGAAGGAGATGCAGCCGGCGATTTTTCCCGTTCCGAGCGGCAGTTCAGTTATTGTGAGCGTCGACGACCTGGAGGAAAACCTCCGCCGGGAGCTCGCGACGGTTTACGGAAGAGAAGGCTGAATGATGAAGGCGGAAGGCTGAAACCGGAGGCCGGGAGCCGGAGGACGGAGGACGGTCACGGAGGGCACGGAGCTCGGAGGAGCTCACGGAGTGAAGGAAGCCTGTAGCCGGAAGCCGGAGGCCAGCCGGAAGCTAGATGTCAGAGGTCAGATGTCAGCCCGCCACGGTGCGTGGTGCGTTCGGGACATCCGGTCGTTCGGCCGTTGGATAGGCCGGATAATGATGCCTCGCGGTGGGACGGGGCGGAGGGCCGCGATCACGCGGCGGCGGGGCGGGGCTCGAGGGTGAGGAGCTTGGCCACTTCCTGCAGGAGCACGTCGTTGGTGAAAGGTTTCACGATGTAGCCGCGGCTACCGAGGGAGACGGCCTGTTCGGCGGTCGTCTTCTGGCCCTCGGCCGTGAGCATGATCACGGGGATCTGGGCGAGTTCGGGGTCGGCGTGCAGCCGGGCGAGCAGTTCCATGCCGGTCATCACGGGCATGGTGACATCGAGGAGAATGAGGTTCGGCTTGGACTTCGCTTTTTCGAGTCCCTCGACGCCGTGGCTCGCTTCGATGACCTCGCAATCGAACCGCTTGAACGCGTTGCGGATGATGATGCGGACGGTCTTGGAGTCGTCGACGGTGAGGATCGTGTGCGCCATGAGTCAGTCCTGCTGGATAATGATATCGGTCGCGATGCCGTGGTCGTGACAGCGGAACTTGTAGATGTAGCGCTTGGCCGACTTGAGGGTGTGGTCGACGGCGAAATCCGTGCCGCGCACGATGGAGGGAAGCGTCAGTTTGCAGACGAAGCCGACCTCACCGATCGTATTCTTGAAGACGCCGACGATCATGTTGGCGAGCTCGCCCCAGGAATCGCTTAGTACGCCGGATTCAACGACTTCCGCGGGCGTCATACCCAGCATGTTGGCGCTGATCTCCGTGGCGATCGTGTCGTCGACGTGGATGTTGATGATGCCCTCGAGGTCGCCGATGAAGCCGACGGAGGCGACGAGATGCGGCCCCTCGATGTTCTCCGGGCGGGAGTGCAGGGGGGGATTGGGCGTGCGGCCAGCGGCCTCGGCCTTCTCACGTGCCATGGTATCAAGAACTTCCGTGACTCCCTTCACGATGGCGCTTTCGACGAGCGTGTCGGGGATGTCGGCGGTCATTGGCATGGCGGGATTCTGGTGTGTTCGGCTCGTTTGGCCGATCCCGTAGGGAAAATATTACGCAGAAGCTGCGAAGAAGCGGACGATGGTGCAGGACAACCGCTGGCTAATTTCGTGCGCCGAGCCGTTACCCGAATCGAGGTTTGGAGCTGCAAGCGGTTGGCTACGGCGGCGTCGGCGGGTGGACGTGCTTGAAGGGTCACGGACGGCATGGAGGAGGTCACGGACTGTGGGGGACACGGAGTTCACAGAGGACGGAGGAGGTCACGGAGGAAGTCAGGGGACTGGGAGCGGGGACGCGGGAGGCGGCAGGATGGCGAAGGACGGCGAACGACGGGAGCGCGTGAATGAGTCGGGGTGGACACGGAGGGCTCGGAGAGCGGAGGAGGGCACCGAAGGAGGTCGGAGGAGCGGAGCGGAACGAGGAGCGGTGGCGGCGGGCGCGGTTTGAGGGGTATCGGGTTTATCGATTCACGCCGCGATGCGGCGGTCGGGTACGTTGGCGGGCATGATCAAGACTCGTTACTCGTGGGGCGTGGCCGGCATCGCGGCGCTTTGCCTGAGGCTGGCGATACCGGCGGTGGGTGCCGCGGAGGCGCCGCTCCTGCCGCCCTTGCCGCCGAAATCGATCGTAGACCTGCACGGTCACATCGCGGGCATCGGGGCGGGCGGCAGCGGGTGCTTTGTGTCGGCCGCGATGCAGCGAAACGTGCGGTTCGGCGCCTTCCTGCGTGCGTTTGGCGTGACGCGGGAGGAACTGGAGCGGGAGGGCGACGTGCGGGTGGTGACGCGGCTGCGGGAGCGGCTCGCGGGGAGCCGGTGCGTGGGGCGGGTGGTGGTGCTGGCGTTGGACGGAGTGGTGGATGAGCGCGGCGAACTGGATCGCGGGAGGACGGAGATGTATGTGCCGAACGAATTTGTGGCGGCGCAGGCGGCGGCGCATCCGGAGCTGCTCTTTGGGGCGAGTGTGAACCCTTATCGGCGGGACGCGCTGGAGCGGCTGGAGTGGGCGAAGGCGCACGGGGCGGTGCTGGTGAAATGGCTGCCCTCGGTGCAGCACATCGATCCGGCGGACCCGCGGCTGATTCCGTTTTACCGGAAGCTGGTGGAGCTGCGTCTGCCGCTGCTGACGCACACCGGGCGGGAGCGGGCGTTCACGGCGGCGGACGATGCCCTTTGCGACCCCGCGCGCCTGCGACTCGCGTTGGAGCAGGGGGTGACGGTGATCGCCGCGCATGCGGCGACCCAGGGAAGTTACGAGGGTGAGCCGGCGCTGGACCGGCTGACGCGGCTGATGAGGGAGTATCCGCGGCTGTACGCGGACTGCTCGTCACTGACGCAGCTGAACAAGCGGACGCACTTGGCGCGGGTGTTGGCGCGGCCGGAATTTCGCGGGCGGTTGGTGTACGGGACGGACTATCCACTGCCGACGATGCGGGCGCTGGTCTCCCCTTGGTACTATCCCTGGCGGCTGTCGTGGCGGCAGAAGCGGGCGATCGCGGCGATCGAGAATCTCTGGGATCGCGACGTGGCGTTGAAGGCCGCGCTGGGGCTGCCGGCGGAAGTGTGGACACAGCAGTTTTCGCTCCGCGAAAACTGACGAGATAACACGCCAAATCTGGCGTGTTACCGGCGATAACTAGCCAGAATTGGCTAGTTATCTCGGACGGAGACCCCGTATCGGGACCTGAGAATTGCGTTCAGTCGTCCGCTCCGGCGCGATCGCCCGCCGTCGTCTCTGTCGGATGCCGGCGGCCGCGTGGTGACAGGCGCGTGCCTGGCGGGCGACGACCGACCGGCTGAGTGACCGAGAGCGGTTACGGAACGACGCCGTCCGGGCGAGGTGTGGTGGCCGTGAGGGCCCCGCTACTCCGACTTGAAGTGGATGGGGACGACGACGCGCGCGATCACGGGGCGGCCGGCGTGGGTGGCGGGTTCGAAGCGCCAGGAGGCGATGGCCTGGACGGCTTCGTAGCCGAGCGCAGGGTCGGTGGCGGAGATGGTGCGGGGGAGGCGGGCGCGACCGTCCTCGTCGATGAGGAACTCGACGACGGCTTCGCCGTCGACGGGTTTGCCGGCGAGGGAGAGTGGGATGCGGGGCGGCTGCCGGGAAATCGCGACGGGGGTCTCGTCGAGGTCCCGGCCACTCATGATCGTGTCGGCCCGCTTCCTTTCGCGGCGGAGCAGATCGAGGTCGTTCACGGAAACGACGCCCCAGTTCGGGTTTTGGGTGAACTCCTGCTCAAAGCGCAGGAGGGCGAGCGACGGGCGACCGTCCTTGAGCGCGGGTTCGTAGCTGAAGCGTTCGACGGCGGCGACGAGCGCGGCGCCGAATTCGGGCGCGCTGGCTTCGGCGACGTGGGTTTGGACGACGTGGCCCTGCTGGTCGATGAGCATGCTGACGACGGCGCGGCCGGATTTGCCGGCGACGAGCGCGGAGTAGGGGAAGACCGGACGGGCGGCGGAGCGGATCTTGGGAGAAACGTCGTACCGCAGCTCGGGGGGAAGCTTGGAGAAGTTGGGGCGGCGGCGTGTTTCCATGCCGTCTTCGCCGCCGCCGGCCTCGTCGAGCTGGAACACGATGGGCACCTGCATGTGCGTGTTGACGGGGACGTCGTTCACGCGGCCGGGCGCGAAACGCCATTTGCGGACGGCTTCGATGGCGGGGTCGTCGAAGGCCGGATTGAGCGAGCGAACGACGAACGGATTGCGCACGCGGCCCTCGATATCGACGACGAAGTCGACCAGCACTTCGCCGCGGAGTCCGCTGAGGCGCATGATGTGCGGGTAAACGGGAGGCACGCGATCGAGGGCACGCGGCAGCGTCGACTTGCCCTTGGGCATGGACTCGCGCTCGTGCAGGACGAAGGGCACGTGGAGATCGGCTTCGACCGGCTGGCCCCCGCGCCGGGCGGGAGCGAACCGCCACGCCTTGGCGGCGAGGAAGATGGGTTGGGCAAAATCGGTGGGGGTGTTCCGCACGGAGGTGATCCGGCCGTCGGTGCCGACCGTGATATCGGCGTAGACGATGAGCGGTTCGTCGGCGGCGGGGCGGGGCGGGAGCGTCTTGACCCGCGCCGGGGCGAGCTCGAGCAGGCGCGGCGAGGCGTCGGGCGCGGTGGGAGCGGCCGACGCGGGGTTCAGTACGAGGGCGAAGGTGATGCTGGTGTTGACGGGTTTGCCGTCGCGGCGGCCGGGCGTGAAGCGGAACGCAAGGTTGGTGGCGAGATATTCGCGCTGGAGGAGGGCGAAGGTGGCATCGGTGTCGAGCCGCACCGGGTTTCCCTTCTCGTCGACCGTCGCCTCGAACAGCACGTAGTTGATGTCTGGAGACGACTTGAGGTCCGCCGGGACGTTCAGGCGGGGTTGTTGCTTGAAGCCGGGAATGTCATCCGGTGCGTGGGCGGGATCGGTCCACTGGACCGGCGAGACGGTGATGTCCTGCGCGGCGAGCGGGCGGAGGCCGGCGAGAGCAAGGCCGGTGAGGCAAAGGAGAAGGGCGCGACCGGCCGTGTGGGCGAGCGTCATGGCGTTACTGTTTGCCGCCGTGAAGGTAACGCGTCAACGCCGCGTGTTGGCGTTAGGGAGCACGGCGCGCTGGAGGCCGCCGTCACACGTTGGAAGGTTGCAGGTGGGAAGGTTGGGAGCGGGCCGGCTAACCCTGGCCGCCGCGGAGGACGACGAGGTGGTCGACGCCGCTGGTTTCGAACTCGCGCCAGTAGGTGTCCTCGATTTCGGCGAGGCGGTGTTCCTCGTCGTCGTTGAGTTCGTCGCTGAGCTTGGTGGCGCCGAGTTCGTGGCGGAGGTCGCGTTCGGCGAGCCGGCCGGCGAGCTCGCTCCAGAAAGCGTCGTCGACGAACTGCTCGAGCTTCTCCTGCACGTTGCCGCCGGTGAGCTTCTCGTTGAGGAAGTACTGGCCGTTGACGTCGACCTCGACGAGGTCGGCGCAGCCGAACGGCTCCGCGAGGCCGAGGACCTTCTGGCTGATGTCGGCGTAGCGCTCCGGCATCGTGGCCGGGTCATCGGGCCGGGAGCCGGCGACCCAGAGTCCGAGGTGCACCAATTCCAGCAAGCGGGCGTACTCCTTGGCGTTGAACGAGACCTTCATGCGGAAAGAAGGAGGACGCTCAACGGCTGCAGCGCAACCGTCGGAAAAGGGAGTGAGGGAATGAGGGAGTGAGGGAGTGAGGGAGTGAAAGTGAGAGTGAGAGTGAAAGTGGGCGGTGAGGGGGGGCCAAGGTGTGGAGGCCATCTTACTCTTTCTCTTACTCGTCCTCTTTCTCTCGATCTGAGTGCGTCCCTCAATCCCTCAATCCCTCAATCCCAGGTCGGAGCGTTTCAGGACGGAGAGTTCCAGGTCGGAAAGTTGCAGGTTGGAAGGTTCGGACCGAGGGCCGAATGGGGCGGAGTCAGAACCATGGGCTGAGGGTGAAGGTGAGCGGGCAGTGAGGAGGAGGTTGGCTCCGGCTCGAATCCTCCCTTACCGCCGTTGCCTCCTGTGGGACGGATTGGGAATTGGAGATTCGAGTCACGGATTTCCAAGGCCTCCTCACAGGAGAAAAGGGAGGTAACAGAGGGCCGACCCAAGTTGTTGGCCGGTTGAACAAACCCTCCCTTACCTCGTTGTTTGCTGTGAGACGGATCGGTCTTGGGGGGAGTCACTGATTTCCAAGGCAATGTTCACAGGAGCTCGCAGAGGCTGCAGAGGCAAAACAGGAGACCAATCCAGCTCCGGATCGATCCTCTGCGCGCTCTGCGCCCTCCTGTAAGGCGGTTTGGCTGCTTGGAGATCTGAGCCTCAAACCCCGAGGCGGTCTCACAGGATCGGGGCACAGCTCAGGGCGGCGGTGGGGTGGGTGGAACGCGGTGGGCGGGCTTTACGACGGGGCGGTTGCGGATAGTGTCTGCGGCGTGAAAAAAGCTACCCCGCTTCTCCTCATGATGGTGGCGTTGGCGTTGGTGTTGGCCCCGATCGCGTGGGCTGCGACGAAAGGAGAGAAGCCGGCGGGCGGCGATCGCTCGCCGGGGGCGCCGGCGGCGCACGCGATTTCCACGCTGACGGGCATCGCGATCTCGCCGCTGCTGGGGACCGGGGCGTATGGCGCGTACCAGTGGGTGCGCGCGGGCGAGGGCGGCCGCGCGGCGCTGCCGTGGTATGCGAAGCCGCAGTTCTGGCTGCCGGCGCTGCTGATCGTCGGGCTGTGCGCGGCGAAGGACAGCCTGGGCACGGCGCTGCCGCCGATGCTGAAGAAGCCGCTCGATATCCTGGAGGTCGCGGAGAACAAGGCCAGCGGCCTGGTGGCGGCGGGCGCGGTGGTGCCCTTCGCGATGGATTCATTCACCAAGATGTTCCTCCACTCGGCGCAGGCGGCCCCCGGCGCGGTGGGGCCGACGGGGCTGGCGATGATCCCGGGCGTGGCGATGAGCTGGGCGCCGGTGCTGGACGTGCTGACGATTCCCTTCGGCGTGGCGGTGTTCCTCATCGTGTGGATGGCCTCGCACGCGATCAACGTGCTGATCCTGCTCAGCCCGTGGGGCGCGATCGACGCCGGGCTGAAGGCGGCGCGCACCGGGCTGCTCGGGCTGCTGACGCTGACCGCGACGATGAACCCGGTGCTGGGGGCGGTGCTCTCGGTGATCGTGGTGATCATCGCGTACCTGGTGGCGGGCTGGGCGTTCCGGCTGACGGTGTTCGGCACGATCATGTGCTGGGAGTTCTTCACGCGGCGGCGGGCGCGGTTCGCGCCGGCGGCGAGCGGCAACGCGCTGTTTGCGGGCGCGGCGTATCCAAAGATTCCGATACGCACCTACGGCCGGCTGGTGCGGCGGACGGACGGCGGGCTGGAGTTCGTGTACCGGCCCTGGCTGGTGCTGCCGCCGCGGACGGCGCCGCTGCCGGAGGGCCCGGCGGGGCTCGCGGTGGGCGAGGGCCTTTTCCTTTCGACCGTGGTGCGGGCGGAGGGCGGCACGCTGTTCCTGCTGCCGCCGCGGTATCGCGGGCATGAGGCGAAGCTGGCGCAGGTGTGCGGGTTTGGCGGCGGCGTGAAACCCGCGGGCCTGCGCAAGGCCTGGAGCTCCCTCAAGGAACTCGTGGGCGGCCGGACCGCGGTCGTGGCGGAGGCGAACGCGGGCAGCGCGAGCTGAGCCGCCGGCTCAAGAGGCCAGCGGCAGCGTGAAGGAGAAGGTGGCGCCGCGGCCCGGCGGGCTCTCGACCCAGATGCGGCCGCCATGGTCCTCGGCGATCTTCTTGCAGATCGTGAGGCCGAGGCCGGTGCCGTTCTTTTTGCCGTGGGTGGCGAAAGGCTGGAAGAGCGTGGTCGCGATCTCGGGGGCGATGCCGGCGCCGGTGTCCTCGACGTCAATCTGCAGCTCGGTGGCGCGGACGGTGAAGCGCAGGAGGATGCGGCCGCCCTCGGGCATCGCCTCGGCGGCGTTGTTGAGGAGGTTGTAGAACAGCCGGGAGAGCCGGGGCGGATCGATGCGGACGGTGGCGTCGGGCGGGGCGACGGTCATCTCGACGGCGACGTTGCGGGTGACGAGTTCGGCGCGGACCTCGTCGATGAGCGGGGAGAGAAAGCGGGCAAAGTTGGTCTCGCGCAGCGCGACGCGCGAGCCGCTGGGGCGGCTGAAATCGATCAGCTCCTGGAGCATGTTGGTCATGCGCTCGATCTGGCGGTGAATCTTTTCGCCGGCCTTGGCGCGCACGGCGGGTGGGGTGGACTCGGCGCCGGTGAGCTCGGCGGCGAGGCCGATGATCGTGAGCGGATTCTTGAAGTCGTGGACGATGGTGGCGGCGAAGCGGCCGATCAGGGCCAGGCGTTCGCTCTGAATGATCTCGTCGACGTACTTGTGGTTGAGGGCGCGGATGCGGCCGCTGAACTCGCGGATGAGGTTGAGGGCGAGGCGCGGCTGGCGGTCGAGGAGGTTGAGGAGCTCGGCGCGGGAGACAAAGGTGGCGCGCGTTGCGGTTTCGGCGCGGGCGGTGGCGGAGCGCGGGGCGTCGTCGAGGATCGCCATCTCGCCGAAGAAGTCGCCGGCGGAGATCGTGGCCAGGACGCGCGGCTCGCTGCCGGCGAACGGGGCGACGATCTGCACTTGGCCCGAATCGACGACGTACACGCCATCGCCGGGGTCGCCGGCGGTGAAGATCACCTGGCCAGCGGCAAACTCGCGCGGTTCGCCGGCACGGTGGAGGGCTTCGAGTTCCGCTCGGATCGCGCAGGCAAAGGTGTTTCCGTTGGCCGCCATAGGCGCGCGGGAGTGTAGCGGAGCGGACTCGCCAGTAAAGGCGCGAGACGGACGCGGGACTGAAGCGGAGGAGGCAGGCATGAAGGCGCGGGGCGAAGGGACGACGACGGATCGGAGGCGGTCGAGGGGCGACGACCGGCGCCGGGGTGGGCGGACGAGTGGGGGGCGCCGGCGTGAGGCTGGCGGGCCCGGGCAGGAGGAAGGCGGGATTCAGCGCCGCACCGGGTGCGGTTTGCCGGCGGAGTCGATGGCCACGTAGGTGATCTTGCCCTCGGTGACGCGGAGCTGGGCAGCGTCGGACCAGCGCTGGGCCCAGACCTCGACGTCGATCTTCATGGACGTATTGCCGATGTGGAGCAGCCGCGCGTAGCAGGTGACGATGTCGCCCACGTTGACCGGGCTGATGAACGACATGCTGTCGATCGCGACGGTGGTCACACGAGAGTGCGCGATGCCGCGGGCGAGGACGGCGCCGCCGAGGTCCATCTGCGAAACGATCCAGCCGCCGAAGATGTCGCCGTTGGCATTGGCGTCGGCGGGCATGGCGATGGTGCGGATGACCACTTCGCCGTGCGGAGTCGGCGGGGAGGCGGGTTGTTCGGTGGGCTGAGCGGTGGGTGGGACAGTCACGCCGCCAGCAAATGCACAGAACCGTCCGGCGCAACGTCGGGCCGTTTTCGATGCCGCAGTTTTCGCTGCCGCGAAAACTGAAGAGGGGCGGTGGGCGGCCTTACTCTTACTCTTACTCGTTCTCTTTCTCTCGAAGGCCACCGCGGCGTCGCCGCGGTGGCGCGACGTGCCGGAAGGGGGGAGAAAGAGGAAGAGAAAGAGTAGGAGAAAGAGGTGCGGCGGCCGGGCACTTTCACTCTCACTTTCACCCTCACTCCCGCCGCCGAGTAGGTGGCGGGCCTCAGGGCACGAGGGTCAGGGTGCGGTCGAGGCGGGGGCGGAGCCAGTGGTGGTAGTCGGCGGAGAGGACGACGGCGTGGACGCGGCCGATGATGCGTTCGCGCGGCATGACGCCGAAGAAGCGGGAGTCGCGGCTGTTGTCCCGGTTGTCGCCCAGCACGATGTATTGACCGGGGGCGAGCGTGAGCGGGCCGAAGTTGCGGAGGGCGGGAGCGTCTGGCTGGACCATCATGGGGTGGGAGCGGCCCGCGAGTTCCTCGCGGACGAAGACGGCGGTGGCGCGCTCGGCAGGCTCGAGGACGTTGCCGGTCGAGGGCGGAAGCGGGGCGTAGGCTTGGCGGACGCCGTTGACGAACACGGCATCGCCGCGGAGCTCGAAGCGGTCGCCCGGCAGGCCGACGACGCGTTTGACGAGCCGGGTGCCCTCGGTGGGCTCGAAACAGACGACGACGTCACCGCGGGCAGGGTCGGCCCAGTGGTTGAGCCGGGTGAACGTGAACGGCACCCGCAGATCATAGGCGAGTTTGTTGACGAAGACGACGTCCCCCTCGACGAGGGTCGGGTGCATGGAGCCGGACGGGATGTAGTTGATGTCGGCGAGGGCGGACTTGGCGGCGGTGATGAGAAGGAGGGGCAGGGCGAGCGGACGGATCCACTCGCGCCAAACGTAGGTGGCAACACGGCGGGCGTTCATGGGGTGGGAGCCAAGGGCCGGAACGCGCCGCCGGGCGAGCGACTTGGCACGAACGGTAGATTGGCCGGGATGGGTGGGCTTGGGTCTTTCTCTTACTCTTCCTCTTACTCTTACTCTCTCGAACGTGCCGTCGGCCCACCGCCGCGGCGTCGCATCGGTGGTGCGACTGACGGAGGAAGAGAGAGAGTAAGAGGAAGAGTAAGAGAAAGAGTGAGGAAGAGGTGCCCACCCCCCCATTTGAACGAGGCGGCCGGCGCCGTCCGGCCGCCTCGTTTTCGGGTTTGTTTTTATGACAGGCGCTCCAAATAGTGCGGCGCATGCTTTCCACATCACCGCACGCCGCCCTGCGCCGCCTGTTCGACGAGGTTGGGCCGGTGGACCAGGTCGGGATTGAAGAGCGGGTGGCGAAGTACACCACGCGATCGATCAAGGGCCGCGCGAAGCTCTGGGGCCTGCGCACTGCGGTCTCGATGGTCGACCTGACCACGCTCGAGGGCAAAGACACGCCCGGCAAGGTGGCCTCGCTGTGTCGCAAGGCGCTGCAGCCGCACGACGACGCCTCGATCCCGCGGGTGGCAGCGGTCTGCGTTTACCCCGCGATGGTGCGGCACGCGAAGAAACACGTGGCCGGCACGGGGGTGAAAGTGGCTTCGGTGGCCACGGCTTTTCCGAGCGGGCAGGCGCCGCTCAAGACCCGGCTCGCCGAAGTGCGGGCGGCGGTGGAGGACGGCGCGGACGAGGTCGACATGGTGATCAACCGCGGCGCGTTCCTGGCCGGCGACTACCGCCAGGTGCAGGATGAAATCGTGGCGGTGCAGGAAGCCTGCGGCGCGTCAGCGCTGAAGGTGATCCTCGAGGTGAGCGAACTCGAGACGTACGACGCCATCCGGGCGGCCTCGTTCATCGCGATGCGCGTGCTGCGCGAAGGCGACTTCATCAAGACGAGCACGGGCAAGACCTCGGTGAATGCGACGCTCGGCAACAACCAGGTAATGCTGGA
The DNA here is from genome assembly GCF_003054705.1 of Opitutus sp. ER46. Lineage (NCBI taxonomy): Bacteria > Pseudomonadati > Verrucomicrobiota > Opitutia > Opitutales > Opitutaceae > Opitutus > Opitutus sp. ER46. The sequence goes on along the minus strand of NZ_QAYX01000013.1, from coordinate 32,490 downwards.
GGCGATTCGCGACTTCTACCTGGCGACCGGCCGGGCGATCGGCATGAAGCCGGCGGGCGGCATCCGCAACGCGAAGCAGGCGCTCCAATTCCTGATCGCGGTGAAGGAGACGCTCGGCGACGCGTGGCTGACGAATGCCCGCTATCGCTTTGGGGCGAGTTCGCTCCTCAACGACCTGCTCCGGCAGCTCGAAAAACAGCGCACGGGGGCCTACCAGGCGCCCTATTCGTTCAGCGAAGCTGCCGAGAGCTACTGATTTTTCCAACCTGTCCGGTGCCGGACCGACCCGCGTGACGCGAGCCTGGCCGGCGGATTCGGCCGGACCGCAACGTGACCCTTCCTCCCCATTCCATGGCCTCTGTGACTGACAAGAAAGCGACCCGTCCCGCCGCCCGTCGCGGCCGTCCCGCGCCCGAGCTGATTTTTGGCGACCTGTGGGAGTTCGATCCCGCGCCGGAGACGGCGGATCCGAAGCTGAAGGCGCGCTACGAGCTGTTCATCGACGGCGAGTTCGTGGCGCCGAAGGGCGGCAAGTACTTCGAGTCGATCAACCCGGCGAACGAGAAGAAGCTGACCGAGCTGGCGCTGGGCGGCGCGGCGGACGTGGACGCGGCCTTTGCGGCGGCGCAGCGGGCGTTCGATACCGTCTGGGGCAAGATGCCGGGCCGGGAGCGCGCGAAGTACATCTACCGCATCGCCCGGCTGCTGCAGGACCGGGCGCGCGAGTTCGCGGTGGCGGAGACACTGGACAACGGGAAGCCGATCCGCGAGACGCGCGACTTCGACGTGCCGATGGCGGCGGCGCACTTTTTCTACCACGCCGGCTGGGCCGACAAACTCGAGTACCTGGCGCCGGGACGGCGCGTGCAGCCGCTGGGCGTCGTCGGGCAGGTGATTCCGTGGAACTTCCCGCTGCTGATGTTGGCGTGGAAGATCGCGCCGGCGCTCGCGGCCGGCAATTGCGTCGTGATCAAGCCGGCGACGAACACGCCGATCACGGCGGTGAAGCTGGCGGAAATTTTCCGCGATGCCGGCCTGCCGAAAGGCGTGGTCAACGTGATCACGGGTCCGGGCGCGACGGGCGGGCTGATCATGGCGCATCCGAAGGCGGCGAAGATCGCGTTCACCGGTTCGACCGAGGTCGGCAAGGTGATCATGAAGTCGATCGCCGGGACGGATAAGCGGATGACGATGGAGCTCGGCGGCAAGGCGGCGAACATCGTGTTCGACGACGCCCCGCTCGACCAGGCGGTCGAAGGCATCGTCAACGGCATCTTCTTCAACCAGGGCCAGGTCTGCTGTGCCGGCTCACGGCTGCTCGTGCAGGAGTCGGTCGCGGAGGCGGTGATCGCGAAGCTGAAGACGCGGCTGCGCGTGCTGCGCGTGGGCGATCCGATGGACAAGAACACGGACGTCGGCGCGATCGTCTCGAAGGCCCAGCTCGACACGATCCAGGGATACCTGGACATCGGCGTGAAGGAAGGCGCGGAGCTCTGGCAGCCGCCGTTCCGGCGTCCGGCGAAGGGCTTCTACCTGCCGCCGACGCTGTTCACGGAGGTGACGATGAGCCATCGCGTGGCGCGCGAGGAGATCTTCGGGCCGGTGCTGGCGATCCTGACCTTCCGCACCGTCGAGGAGGCGGTCGAGAAGGCGAATAACACCGAGTACGGCCTGAGCGCCGGCGTGTGGACCGACAAGGGTTCGCGAATTCTCAAGCTGTCGACCGAGCTCAAGGCGGGGGTGGTCTGGGCGAACACGTTCAACAAGTTCGACCCCACGTCTCCGTTTGGTGGTTACAAGGAGAGCGGCTTCGGTCGCGAAGGCGGCCGCCAGGGCCTGCTGGATTACCTCCAGGTGGTCTGAGCTGAAGACCAAACAGGCTGGTTAACCACGAATGGACACGAAGGCACACGAAGAGAAAGGCGGGCTGAATCCAGACGGTCTGGCTCAGGGTATTCGTGTCCCTTCGTGTGCATTCGTGGTTAATCCTCTCCGTTAATTTGAATCCCTTTCATGGCTAAAGCCTTCCTTACCTCCCCCATCCAGACGGATAAGATGCCGCCGGGCATTCCGTACATCGTCGGCAATGAAGCCGCGGAGCGGTTCAACTACTACGGAATGCGGGCGATCTTGGTCGTCTTCATGACCCAGTATCTGATGGACCGCAGCGGCGCGTTGGCGCCAATGACGGATAATCAGGCAGCCTTCTGGTTTCACATTTTCAACTTTGCGAACTACGCGCTGCCGGTCGTGGGGGCGATTGTGGCCGATGCGTTTTGGGGCAAGTATCGGACGATTTTCTGGATCTCACTGGTTTACTGCCTTGGCAGCATCGTGCTGGCGGTTGACCACACGCGGTTTGGCTTGGCCGCGGGCTTGGCGCTGATCGCGATCGGTTCAGGCGGAATCAAGCCCTGTGTCTCGGCTAACGTCGGCGACCAGTTTGGTCCGCAGAATCAGCACCTGATGTCCCGTGCCTTCGGCTGGTTCTATTTTTCGATCAATGCCGGCTCGTTTGTTTCGATCGGCCTTGTGCCGTGGCTGCTCGAAAGACACGGCCCGATGCTAGCCTTCGGCGTTCCGGCCATCCTGATGATTGCGGCCACGGCGGTGTTCTGGGCGGGGCGGTATAAGTTCACGCACGTGCCGCCCACGGGCCGCGAGTATTTCCGCCGCACGTTCAACAAGCAGGGGCTCAGCCTCCTGTTGCGGCTTTCGACGATCTTCGTGTTTGTGGCGATCTTCTGGTCGCTGTGGGACCAGACGGGTGGTGAGTGGGTGCTGCAGGCCGAAAAGATGGACCGAAAGTTCGACCTCTTCGGCTGGAAGTTCGAAGTGCTCTCGTCGCAGGTCCAAGCGGTGAACGCCATTCTGGTGCTCATCTTCATCCCTCTCTTTCAGTACTGGGTTTATCCGGCCATCGATCGCGTGTTCAAACTGACGCCCCTGCGGAAGATCGGCCTGGGGCTCCTGGTGGCGGGATCTGCCTTTCTGGTGAGCGCATGGATTGAGTCGCAGCTCACGGCAAAACTCGTGCCGCACGTCATTTGGCAACTGCCCGCCTACGCGCTGATTACGGCCGCAGAGGTTATGGTGTCGATCACGTGTCTGGAGTTCGCGTACACCCAGGCGCCGCGCCATATGAAGGCAATGGTACAGGCGTTGTATCTGCTCTCGATCGCATCGGGTAACCTCATCACCGCGCTGGTCCATCTGTTCACCGAGAATCCGGATGGAACCTCGAAACTTCACGGGGCCAGTTTCTACCTCTTCTTCTCTGCGCTCAGCATTGGTTGTGTCGCCGTCTATGTCTTCGTGGCAAAGGCCTACAAGCCGGCTCCGGCTGAAGGTGGCGACTCAACTCCTCCCGCGCCGCCGCTCACCGACGCGCCACAGGGCACGTGAGCCTGACTGTGCCGTTTGTTCCAACCGCAAGCATCCTTCCGACCATGACCCGACTGCCCATCACCAAGACTCCGAAACCGTACGTTGGCGGCGCGTTCATTCGCTCCGAGAGCGGCCGGACGTTCCCGATCCAGGACGCGGCCGGGAACTTCTTCGCGCACATGCCGCAGTGCACGCGCAAGGACCTGCGCAACGCGGTCGAGGCGGCGGCGAAGGCGGGGCCCGGCTGGGCGCGCCGCACCGCGTACAACCGCGGCCAGATCCTGTACCGCCTCGGCGAGATGCTCGAGGCGCGGCGCCAGGAGATGATCGACACGCTGGGGCGCTTTGGCGCCGGCGCGGCGGAGGCGGAGCGCGAGGTCGATGTCGCGATCGACCGGCTCGTCTACTACGCGGGCTGGACGGACAAGTATGAGCAGGTGCTGGGCAACGTGAACCCGGTGGCGGCACCGTACTTCAACTTCACCGTCACCGAACCGATGGGCGTCGTCGGCGTGATCGCGCCCGACCAGCCGCCGCTGCTCGGGCTGATCACGCTCGTGGCCCCGGTGATCGCGAGCGGCAACACCGTGGTGGCGGCGGTCTCGGAGAAGGTGCCGTACCCCGCGATCCTGCTCGGCGAGATGCTCGCGACGAGCGACCTGCCGGGCGGGGTGGTCAACCTCCTGACCGGTTTCCGGGCGGAGCTGGTGCCGACCTTTGCGACGCACGAGCACCTGCGGGCGCTGAGCGTGGTGAGCGCGTCGCCGGAGGAGCGGAAGACGATCCGGCTGGGCGCGGCCGACAGCGTGAAGCGCGTGCATTTCACGGACGCCGCGACCGACTGGTTCGCGGACGAGGCGCAGAGCGTGTACGCGATTCGCGCCTTCCTGGAGTTCAAGACCACCTGGCACCCGGTGGGGGCGTGAGGGGTTTGCTGGCGGGGTGGGGTGGCTCCTGCGGCCCGCCGCCCGCCGAACGTCGGGTTCGCCCCCGGCCTGAACGCGCCGGACGTGACGGACAGCGCCGGAGTTGGGGTTGAGACCCCAACGCGGGCACGAGCACAGCGTGGGGGCGTGACGGTCGATGACCGGCATGAAGAATCCTCCCGCCCGGATTATCCGCCGCGTGCGTGCCTGGCCGCGTCGGGTCTTGGTTGGGATCGCGGTCGCGTTGGCCGTGCTGGTGGCGGCGCGGGTGGCGCTGCCGTCGGTGATTCGCCACCAGATCAATGCGCGGCTGGCGGCAATCCCGGGCTATCGCGGGCAGGTGGAGGAGATCGACCTGAGCCTCTGGCGCGGAGCCTACGCCTTGCGCGGCGTCAGCGTTTTCAAGCGGAACGGCGAGCAGGAGACGCCGTTCTTCCTCGCCCGGACCATCGACTTCTCGGTGGCGTGGCGGGAGCTGCTCCACGGGAAGGTGGTGAGCGACATTGTGATCGAGCGGGGCGAACTGACGTTCGTGCAGGGGCCGTCGCCGGAAAGCAGCCAGAAGGAGGTGGACCGTCGATGGCAGGAGGTGGTGCAGGACATCTTCCCGTTCGACATCCAGCATCTGGAAATCGATCACGGCTCGATCCGCTACAGTGACACGACGAAGACGCCCCATGTGGACCTGTTCGTGACCGATATGCGCGCGACGGCGACCGGGCTGAGAAATCGGCGCGAGGACACGAAACAGGAGTATCCCGCGAGCATTGATCTGGAGGGAAACAGCATTGGCGGCGGGCGGTTGACGCTGTTTGCGCAGGTGGAGCCGCTGGCGGCGAAACCGCATTTTCACCTGAGCCTCAAGCTGAGCCGGGTGGCGTTGCCGGCGCTGAACGAGTCGCTGAAAGCGGTGGCGAACGTGGAGGTCGGGCGGGGCGAGTTTGAGCTCGTGCTCGAAATGGGGGCGCGTGACGGGGCGTTCGAAGGGTACGTAAAGCCGTTCTTCAACCACCTCGATTTCACGAGCGTGGAGGACAAGCGGAAGAACCTGGGCGAACGCCTCTGGGAGAAGCTGGTCGCGGGCCTTGCCTGGCTGGTGAAAAACAAGCCGCGCGACCAGGTTGCGACGCGGGTCCCGTTTCGCGGCGAGTTTGGCGATTCGCAGGTGGGCCTGTGGGCGACGGTGCGCAATCTGTTCCGGCACGGCTTCGTCCAGGCCTTCAACCCGGTCGTCGAGGGCTCGGTGGACCCGGACAAGGTGAAGAAAAGGGAGTGAGGGAACCTTCGGAGTGAAAGTGAAGGTGAGAGTGAAAGTGGGTGCGGAGGGATTGGCCGATGGAGTGAGATTTGAAGTGGGGAGGGGAAGCGGGCAGACGGGAGGTCGGGGGCACTTTGCACTCCCGTTCAGCTGGGGGCGCCGCTTGTCCTGAGGGGGCCCCGCTCATCATGGAAGGAGCGCGACGGACGGAGCGGTCTGCTAACTCAGGAGCGCTGCCCCCGCTGCGGGGTTCCCTTTTCGATTTCGACCGGTAATTTCGCGCTCATGTCGTCCCGTTCTTCCGCTTCCGTTCGCTCTCCGGCCCGCCCAGGCCGCGATCGGACGAAGGAGCGTCTGTATGTGATCTGCCAAAGTGGCAGCTGGCTGCTGATGCTCGGCCTCCAGCTGTTCTTCTCGCTGGCGCTGATGCCGCGAAAGAAGGTGACGACGGAGCAGATCCTCGGGGATGTGGCGTTGGTGACGATGGTCATCGCGCTGGGCTGGCTGATTTCGCACGGCGGACGGATGCTGGTGGCGCGCTGGGGTTGGAAGCAGCTGAGCTGGCGGGCATTGGCGCCGCGAATCCTCGCCATGTCGGCGGCGCAGTCGGTGGTGTGGGCGGCAATTGGATACGGGTATCCGTACCTGGTGCTCGGGCTGGAGCAGCCGGCGCAGCCGTCGATCCCGATGCTGGCGATGATCAGCTGGATCAACGGGACGATCATCTTCACCGGCTGGTGGTTCGTGTACTTCTTCTACCACCTGTCGGACCGGTTCAAAGGCATGCAGATCGAGCAACTGCGGCTGGCCTCGGCGGTGAAGGAGGCGGAGTTGCGCGCGCTGAAATCGCAGGTGAACCCGCATTTCATGTTCAATGCGCTCAATTCGGTGCGCGCGCTGATCGACGAGGACCCGGCGCGGGCGCGGCTGGCGGTGACGCAGCTGGCGAACCTGCTGCGCTACTCGCTGCAGTCGGCGCAGGCGGAGACGGTGCCTTTCGAGGACGAGCTGCGCGTCGTGAACGATTATCTCGCGCTGGAGCAGGTGCGGCACGAGGAGCGGCTGCGGCTCAAGCTGGACATCGCGCCCGAGACCCTGGGCCTGGCGGTGCCGCCGCTGGTGCTGCAGACGCTGGTGGAGAATGCGGTGAAGTACGGTATTTCGCCGCGGCCGGAAGGCGGCGTGATCGAGATCACGGCCTGGTGCGAGCACGGCGAACTGCGGCTGCGGGTGACCAATCCGGGAGACCTGGCGACGGAGCCGACCGTTGTCCCGAGCCAGCGGTCGACGGGACTGGGACTGAAGAACACGGCGGAGCGGCTGCGGCTGCGGTTTGGCGAAGCGGGTCGGTTGCGGGTGTGGGCGGAGCGGGCAAAGACCTTGGTGGTGGCGGAAGTGACCGTGCCGGCGCAGTCGGCCCGGGCCTAACGGAGACTTGGCATGAAGACGCTGTTGATTGACGACGAACGCCTGGCGCGCGCCGAGTTGCGGCGGTTGCTGGCGGCGCATCCCGACATTGAAATCGTCGGCGAGGCGGCGAATGCAAAGCAGGCCCGGGAGATGATCGCGAGCCTCGCGCCGAGCCTCCTGTTCCTCGACGTGCAGATGCCGGCCGAGACCGGTATCCAGCTGCTGGAGTCGCTGGAGCCGCCGGCGCCGGACGTGATCTTCACGACGGCCTACGACGAGTTTGCCGTGAAGGCGTTCGACTTGAACGCGCTGGACTACCTGCTGAAGCCGGTCGACCCGGCGCGGCTGGCGGCGGCGGTCGGCAAGCTGCGGGAGCGGCTGGCGAAGACGGCGGCGGCACGGCCGAGCGCGGCGACGGCCCGGGAGCGCCTGGCGGCGGAGGACAAGGTCTTCGTGCGGGAAGGCGACCGCTGCTGGTTCGTGGAGGTGAAGTCGATCCGGCTGCTCGAGAGCGAGGGCAACTACACGCGCGTGCACTTCGACACCGCCCAGCCCCAGCTCTTCCGGTCGCTCAACGCCATGGAGGAACGGCTCGATCCCAAGTTTTTCTTCCGCGCGAACCGCCGCCAGATCATCAACCTGGCCTGGATCGACAAGATCGAACCCTGGTTCAGCGGCGGGCTGCTCGTGCACCTCAAGGGAGGGGCGAAGGTGGAGCTCAGCCGCCGGCAGGCGCAGGAGTTTCGCGAGAAAATGAGTTTATGATCGAAGCCCACAACCTCACCAAAACCTTCCGCGACAAGAAGCGCGGCGAGGTCCGCGCCGCGGACCACGTGTCGTTCCGCGTCGTGCCCGGCCAGATTTACGGCCTGCTCGGCGCGAACGGCGCCGGAAAGACCACCACGCTCCGCATGCTTGCGACGCTGCTCCGCCCCACGGCAGGCACGGCGCAGGTGGCGGGGCACGACGTGGTGGCGGCCCCGGACCTGGTGCGGGCCAACGTGGGGTTTCTGGCCGCGAGTACGGCCCTGTACGGGCGGCTGACCGCGCGCGAGTTCATCACCTATTTCGGCCGGCTGAACGGCCTGGAGGATCGCGAGATCGCGGCGCGGACGAAGCGGCTGGCCGACGAGCTGGACATGCACGAGTTCCTTGACCGCCGCTGTGACAAGCTTTCGACCGGCATGAAGCAGAAGACCTCGATCGCCCGGACGCTCATCCACGACCCGGCGGTGATGATCTTCGACGAGCCGACGCTGGGGCTCGATGTGATGGCCGCGCGGGCGATCGTGCACTTCGTTCGCCAGTGCCGGGCCCGCGGTAAGACCGTGGTGTACTCGACCCACGTCATGAGCGAGGTGGAGAAACTCTGCGATGTCGTGGGCATCATCCACGACGGCCGCCTGCTGGCGGAAGGCACGCTGGCCGACCTGCGTACGCGCTACGGCGAGCAGGATATGGAAGAGATCTTCGTGAAAGTCGTCACCGCCCCCCTCGCCGCCTGACCATGAACGCAAAGAACATTTTCACGGTTTTCGGCAAAGAGCTGCGCGACATGCTGCGCGACCGCCGCACCCTCATGTCCATGATCGTCGTCCCGATGCTGCTGATGCCCGGATTGACGCTCGCGGCGGCGCTGGTGGCGGGCAAGGTGATCAAGCAGGCACGGGCCGCGACGCCGACGGTGATGATCGTGGGCGGCGAGGATTCACCTGGGCTGCGGGCGGCGCTGGCCGAGAACAAGAAGATCAAGATCGTCGCCACGACGGCGGACTGGAAGCAGCGGATCGCCGACAAGCAGGTGCGCGCGGCGGTGGAGATCCCGGCGGGCTTTGATGCCGCGCTGGCGGCCGGCACGCCCACGACGCTGAAGATCTTCAACTATGACGGCGAGATGCGCTCGAGCTTCGCGGTCGGCGAACTGCGCCGGTATCTCCAGGATTATCGCGAACGCGTGGTTGTGACCCGCCTGGGTGAGCGCGGACTGCCGCCCGAGCTGGTGAAGCCCTTTGAGCTGAAGACGGAGAACGTCGCCCCGCCGGAGAAGGTCGGTGGCAACGCCATCGGGGGCATGATCCCGTACTTCTTCCTGCTGCTCGCCTTCACCGGCGCCATGTATCCGGCGATGGATCTCACGGCCGGCGAAAAGGAGCGCGGCACGATGGAGACGATTCTCTGCAGCCCCGTCGCCCGGATCGATCTGGTGCTGGGCAAGTTCCTCATGGTCCTGGCGGCGTCGCTTGCGACGGTGGTCTGCTCGGTCATCTCAACTTTCGTGACGCTGCTGATCGCCGGTTCATTGATGAGCGGCGCGGGAGCGGCCACGGCAGCCAAGGCCGGGGCGGCGTCCGGCATGACGATGCCAGCGATCGACCCGGTCGGGCTCATGGCGGCGGTGGCCATGGTGCTGCCGATGGCGGTGTTGTTTGCGGCGGGGCAGTTTGCGCTGTCGCTCTTCGCCAAGAGCTTCAAGGAAGCGCAGAGCTACGTGTCGCCGCTGATCGTGGTGATCATCCTGCCCGCGGTGATTGGCATGCTGCCGGGCGTGGAGCTGAATACCCGGCTGGCGCTGGTACCGATCCTCAATGTCTCGCTGGTGAGCAAGGAGCTGGTGTCGGGCGTCTGGCATTGGGACATGATCGCGCTGATCTTCGGCTCCAGTTGCGTGTACGCCGCGGCGGCGCTCGCGCTGGCGGTGCGGATGTTCAACCGCGAAGACGTCATCTTCCGGGCGTAAAATTCCCTCTAAGGGGGACGGCCGCCGGTAAACGCGGAGTAAAATCCCCGTGAACCCGTAGCAGCGGCCAGGGAAGGTCGGTATGATCGGCGCGCACGAAGCACCGAACCTTTCCCGCGCCATGAACCAGCCAATCTCCTTTCCTTCGCCCGCACCGGATCTCCGTTTGCCGCGACCCTCGACGGAAAAGTGGGCCGCCACGCTGGCCGAGGAACGGCGCCGCCTGCAGGAAGACCAGGATGCCCTCCGCGACCGCGAGAAGAACCTGCGCGACTACGAGGAACGACTGCGGGTGTGGCAGTCGCAGCTCGACGCCACCAGCCACGGCGTGATCCCCGCCGCGCGCGGTCTGCGGGCGAGCCTTCCCGGGCTTTCCTACACGCCCAGCGCCGCGGTGCCGGGCGACGAGGCCGCCCTGCAGGCCGGGTGGGAGAAGCTGCACCGGGCGCGGGAGATTCTCGAGGCGGAGCAGAGTCACCTGCGCGACGACCGCATCGTGCTGCGGGAAGCCGATGCAGCGGTGCGGCAACGCGAGGAAGCGGTGTCGCGGCGCGAGGCCCTGGTGGCGGAGCGCGAGCGCCTCGTCCTGGCGGCGCAGGCGCCAGCCCCGGTCGTGGTTGAGGCTCCGGTGATGGAGGAAGAGGACGCGTCGGCGGTGAAGCGCCTGACGCGTGCGCCCTTCGAATTTGCGCGGTCCGTCCTGGGCCGAAAAGCCAGCTGAACGCGCCCCCGCCGCCGGTCGGAGAATGACCGGTGGTCGTGTCATCCGTAAAATTCCGCTTGCGCTCCCGCGCGGGGCGCCCCATTTCCCAGCAACTTGATGAATTCCTTCGTCCACGCCCGCGTTGCCTCCTCCGTCTCCACGACGGTGGCCAAACGCGCTCGCTGGCATCGGTCGGCTTGGCGACGAAGCACCGCGCGAAACTAACGCGCAACAGCCCATAAAACGCTGAAAATCTTCGCCAAGCCCGACTCAAAACGAGTCGGGCTTTTTGTTTTCACCCTTCCTCTTTCCACCTCACGCCATGCCACTCCTCGCAGCTCCTCCTCCCCGCCAGCTCCAACCGTTCCGGCCCAGACGGGCGCCGGCGGCTTCTGTCGCGCCGGCGCCTGTCGTCGCGTCCGTGCCCTTTCACGGCCGGTCGCTGATGGAATATGTCCGCTTCTTCGACCTCGAGATCGAGGCGCTGCGCGGACGCGACGTGCTCGACGTGGCCGCCGGCCCGTCCTCGTTCACGGCGGAGGCCTGCGCACGCCGCATCGATGCGGTGGCGGTGGACCCGATGTACCGCCGCCCGCTGGCCGATCTGACGGCCACGGTGGAAAGCGATTACGCGCGCGTGGAGGCGGATACGCAGGCGCGCCGGCGGCAGATCCGGGTGCGGGATTGCGAGGCGGTGCATCCCGACCTGCCGGACGCGATGGTCTTTGGCTCGCTGACCGAGGCCCTGGCCGACCGGCGGCTGTCGGCCCAGCGCTTCCTCGCCGATTTCGAAACGCATTGCCCGCATGGCCGGTACGTCGGCGCGGCGCTGCCGTTCCTGCCATTCTTCGACCGGACCTTCGATCTCGTGCTCTGCGCGCACCTGCTGTTCGTCGAAGCGGCGCGCTTTGATTTCGAGTGGCACGTCGCCGCCTGCCGTGAGCTCGTGCGCGTCAGCGATGGCGAGGTGCGGATTCACCCCCTGTGCGGGCCGGAGGGTCGGCCGTATCCGAAGCTGCCGGCGCTGCGTCGGGAGCTGCGGGCGGCCGGCATCGCGTCCGAGGTTGTGGCGGTGAACTACGAGTTCTTCGCCGGAGCCGACACGATGCTCAAGCTGCGCCGGGCGCCCACGGCGGCGTAGCCGGCGGCGCCGCGCCAGTCCGGGGTTGCGCGCGGCCGGGGCCGCGGGTTGAGTCCGGCCATGAGCGTAACGACCGTGTTTCCCCAGCATGTGATCGCGAAGAAGCGCGACGGCGGCGTGCTGTCGCGCGATGAAATTGCCGGCTTTGTGCGCGGCGCGACGGACGGCTCCTGGGCCGACTACCAGCTCTCCGCGATGCTGATGGCGATCGTGTGGCGCGGAATGACGCCGCAGGAGACGGCGCACTACACGGAGGCGATGATGCACTCCGGCGTGGTGGCGGATCTCTCGAGCGTGAAGCAGCCGAAGGCGGACAAGCACTCGACGGGCGGCGTGGGCGACAAGGTTTCCTTGCACCTGGCCCCGATGGTGGCCGCGTGCGGCGTCGCGGTGCCGATGATCAGCGGCCGGGGTCTGGGCCACACCGGCGGCACGCTGGACAAGCTGGAGGCCATCCCGGGCTTTCGCGTGAACCTCCCGCTCGCGGAGTACCGCGCCGAACTGGAACGGATCGGACTCTCGCTGATCGGCCAGACCGCGGACCTGGCGCCGGCGGACAAGAAACTCTACGCGTTGCGCGATGTGACGGGCACGGTGGAGAGCATCCCGCTGATCTGCGGCAGCATTCTCTCGAAGAAACTGGCCGAGGGCATCGACGTGCTGGTGCTGGACGTGAAGTTCGGGCGCGGCGCGTTCATGAAGGACAAGGCCAAGGCGCGCGAACTGGCGCAGGCGCTGGTGTCGGTGGCGACGCAGATGGGCAAGCCGACGCGCGCGGTGATGACGGCGATGGAACAGCCGCTCGGCCGCGCGGTGGGCAATGCGCTGGAGGTCGTGGAATCAATCGAGTGCCTCAAGGGCCGCGGACCGGAGGACACGATGGCGGTGACGTATGCGCTGGGAGAGCAGATGCTGGTGCTCACCGGCGCGGCGAAGACGACGGCCGAGGCGCGCGAGCGGCTCGAGCAGAGCATCTCGCGCGGCACCGCGCTGCAGAAGATGCGTGAACTCGTCGCGATGCAGGGCGGGGATGCGGTCGTGGTGGACGAACCCTCGCGGCTGCCGCGCGCGCGGCTGCGGGTGCCGCTGGCCGCGCCGCGGGCGGGATTCGTCGCCGATGTGGACGCGATGGCCGTCGCGCTGGCGGCACTGCGCTTGGGCGCGGGCCGGGCAAAAGCCGAGGACAGCGTCGATCACGCGGTCGGCGTCAGCGATCTCGTCAAGATCGGCGAGCCGGTCGCCGCCGGCGCCCCCTTGTGCGTCGTGCATGCAAACGACGAGAAGGCGCTGGCCGAGGCCAATGCGATGCTGACGAAGGCGATCGCGATCGGATCGAACGCGGTGGCGGCGCCGCGGCTGGTGGACGAGATCATCGGCGCCTGAGGCGGCGGTGGCTCGCACCACAGCGTGGCGTCAGCGCCGGGGCGGCACGATGGGCCAGCCGGCGGAGGCGAGATCGCCGATGCCGCCGGCGTTGGTGGCCGTCACGCCCTCGGTCGCGAGCAACTGCGCGACGCGGGCCGAGCGCATGCCGGACGCGCAGTAAACGAACACTTCCCGGCCCTTGGCCTGCTGGAGGAAGCTGCGCCACTGCGCGCGCGGGCCGCGGAGATCGCTCATCGGGAGCAGGTGCGCGTGTTCGCCGACGCCGCCGGCCCACTCGTCGGGTTCGCGGACGTCGACGAGCAGAATTTCGCCCGCCTGGACGCGCGGGGCGATGGAGGCGAGGTCGAGGCGGGGACTGGGGGAGAACATGGCTTTGAGGGATTGCAGGAACGACATGGAAAGGGCGGGAGGGAGACGGGAATGAGGTGAGGCGCGCCGCGGGCGCTCAGGTGTGCGCGGCCTCGACCGGAGCCGGGCGAGCCTCCTTGGCCGCGGCTTCGCGGGCGTGGATCATGTAGTAGAGCAAGGGCACGGCGAGCGGGCTGATCACCAGCGAGGCGATGGCGCCGAAGAGGAGCGAGATGGCGAGACCCTGGAAGATGGGATCGGCCAGGATCACCAGCCCGCCGACCACGACCGCGAAGGCGGTCAGCATCATGGGCCGGAACCGGACGGCACCCGACTCGATGCAGGCATCGCGCAGGGAGCGGCCATGGCTGAGACGCAGCTCGATGAAGTCGACGAGGATGATCGAATTGCGGACCACGATGCCGGCGCCCGCCATGAAGCCGATCATCGAGGTGGCGGTGAAGAATGCGCCGAGGGCGGCGTGGGCGGGCAGAATGCCGATGAGCGAAAACGGGATCACCGTCATGACGATGAGCGGGGTAATGTAGTTTTTGAACCACCCCACCATGAGCATGTAGATCAGGATCAGGACCGCGGCGAAGGCCAGGCCGAGGTCGCGGAAGACTTCGATGGTGACCTGCCATTCACCGTCCCACTTGAGGGCGGGCTCACGATCGGAGTCCGGCATGGTGGCGTTGTACACGCGCACGGCGCGCTGGGTGCCGCCGAACTCGCGGCCGTCGAGCCGGGCGAGGGCGCGGTTCATGGCGAGAATCGCGTACACCGGACTCTCGACGACGCCGGCCACGTCGCCGGTCACGTAGGTCACGTTCTGCAGGTTCTTGTGATAGATGTTTCGCTCGCCCGTGGTGGACTCGACTGTGACCAGCTCGCGCAGCGGCACGAGCGGGGCCTGTGGGTTCATCTCGGAGCGGACCGGCAGGGCGAGGAGATCCTCGGGGCGCGCGCGCAGGGCGCGGGGCAGCTCGACGACGATCGAGACGTCCTCGCGGTCGGCGGAGGAGTGAAGGAGCGTCGCGGGATATCCCTGGACGGCGAGCTGGACGGTCCGGGCGACGGTGGACTCGCTGATGCCGAGGAGGGCGGCCTTGGCCTTGTCGACGCGCAGGATGGTCTTGGGCTGGAGGTCCTCGATGTACCAGTCGACGTCGACCACGCCGGGCGTGGCGCGGAAGATCTCCCGGACTTTCGTGGCCAGCGCGAGGCGGGCCTCCTCGGTGGGACCGTAGACCTCGGCAACGAGCGTCTGGAGAACGGGAGGGCCGGGTGGCACCTCGGCGACGGCGACGGCGGCGCCGTACTTGTCGGCGATCGCGGTGAGCCGGGGGCGGATGCGCTTGGCGATGTCGTGGCTTTGCGCGGCGCGCTCGTGTTTGGCCACGAGGTTGACCTGCAGGTCGGCGACGTTGGGGCCGCGGCGCATGAAGTAGTGGCGCACGAGACCGTTGAAGTTAAACGGCGAGGCGGTGCCGGCGTAGACCTGGTAATCGCGGACCTCGGGCTCGTCGCGCACGGCGGCGGCCATCTCTCGCGCCACGCGCGCGGTCTGCTCGAGCGAGCTGCCCTCGGGCATGTTGAGGATGACCTGAAACTCGGACTTGTTGTCGAAGGGCAGCATCTTGACCTTCACGCCGCCGAAGCCGACCAGGGCGAGCGCGCCGACCGTGGCGGCGGCGACCAGGGCGAGGAACGCCCAGCGCCAGCCCCGATGGCTGAGCAACGGCCCCATGACCCGCTGGTACAGCCGGGTGAACCAGGTGTCCGGCAGCGCCTCGTCGGCCGCGGCGTCGGCGTCGCGCAGCGGCGCGTCGATGAACTCGTCGCGGTGGCCGTGCTGCTTGTGATGGCCTTGCAGCATTTTCAGCGCGGCCCAGGGCGTGACGGCGAACGCGACCAGGAGGGAGAACAGCATCGCCGCGCTGGAGCCGATCGGGATCGGGCGCATGTACGGCCCCATCATGCCGCTGACGAAGGCCATCGGCAGGACGGCCGCGATGACGGCCCAGGTGGCGAGGATGGTGGGATTGCCGACCTCGTTGACGGCCTCGACCGCGATCTGGCGGAGCGACTTGCGGCGGGAGCTAGGCAGCGCCTGGTGGCGGACGATGTTTTCGACGACGACGATGGCGTCGTCCACGAGGATGCCGATCGAGAAGATCAGGGCGAAGAGGGTGATCCGGTTGAGGGTGTATCCGTACAGGTAGAACACGAGCAGCGTGAGCGCGAGGGTCACGGGGATCGCGAGCAGCACGACGAGCGATTCGCGCCAGCCGAGGAAGAGGAGGATGAGGATCGCGACGCCGAACACGGCGAGGCCCATGTGCAGCAGGAGCTCGTTGGACTTCTCCGCGGCGGTGGCGCCATAGTTGCGCGTGAGGGCGACGCCGACATCGGCGGGGATGAGGGTGCCCTTGAGTCCGTCGACCTTGGCGGTGACGGCGTGGACGAGATCGATGGCATTGGCGCCGGGACGCTTCGCGATGCTCAGGGTGACGGCGGCCTCCTCGGTGGCCGAGGCCTGGCCGGTGGCGTGCCCGCGACCGGCGCCGTAGAGGACGTAATTGGCGGGATCGAGCTGGCTGTCGTCGACGGTGGCGACATCGCGCAGGTAGACGGGCCGGCCCTCGTGGACGCCGAGCACGACGGCCTCCACGTCACGGGCGTCGCGGAAGAAGGTGCCGGTCTGCAGGAGGGTTTCGCGGTTATTGGCGGTCTGGCTGCCGGTGTGCGTCTGGGCGTTGGCCTGCTGGAGCATCGGCACGAGCTGGCCGGGGCTCAGATTGCGCGAGGCGAGCTTCTGCGGATCGAGGAGGACGCGGATGGCGCGGTTTTGTCCGCCGATGACGGTCGTTTCGGCGACGAGCGGCACCTGCTTGACGAGTTCGTCGACCTGGGTGGCGAGTCGGTGGAGGGTCGCGTGGTCGTACCGGGCGCTATGGAAGGTGAGCGCGAGGATCGGGACGTCGTCGATCGTGCGCGGCTTGACGAGGGGTGGAGTGACGCCGAGCGGAATGCGGTCGAAGTTGGCCTGCAGCTTCTGGTTGAGGCGGACGAGGGCGGCCTCGAGGTCGGTGCCGACCTTGAAGCGGACGATGGTCATGTTGCCGCCGGGCTGGGCGGTGGAGTACAGGTACTCGACGCCGGGAATCTCCCAGAGGAGCTTCTCCATCGGCCGGGTGACGCGGTTCTCGACCTCCTGGGCGGAGGCGCCGGGCATGCCGACGAGGATGTCGATCATCGGGACCTTGATCTGCGGTTCCTCCTCGCGCGGGAGCACGAGGATGGAGAACAGGCCGAGGAGCAGCGACGCCGCGACGACGATCGGCGTCAGTTTTGACGCGATGAAGATCGAGGCGAGTCGGCCGGCGAAGCCGGAAGGGGCGGACTCGGGGTGGGGGAAAGGAGACGCGGAACTCATGATGGCAGTGAGGGAGGACGCGGACGGGGCCCGGGCCGGTTAGCGGGCGATTTCGAGCGGCTGGCCTTCGCGGAGACCGGCGGGGGCGGCCGCGACGACGGATTCGTTGGCGTCGACCCCGGCGAGGATCTCGACCCGATCGCCGCGGGTGGCACCGGTTTTCACGAGCCGGAGCGTGGCGCGGTTCTCGGCGCCGACCACGAAGACGCGCTGCATTTGACCAACCTGCGTGACGGCCGATGCCGGAACGGTGAGCGTGTTGATCGTGGCGCCGGGGACGGCGACCCGGGCAAACTGGCCGGAGCGGACCGCGATGCCGGCAGGGACCGTGACTTTGGCGAACACGGCGTGCGCCAGCGGGTCGGCGGCCGAGGAGATTTCGGCGATGCGGCCGTCAAAGCGGGTGTTGTCCGCGGGAATGGCGATGGAGAGCACGGCGTCAGGCTTGAGCGCGCCGGCGAGGGAGTCGGGGATGGCCACCTCGACGACGAAGGTGGCGGTACCCTCGAGCTCCAGCAGCGGGAGACCCGGGGCGGCGAGGTCGCCGGCGTTGGCCAGCTTGCGGGCGATCACGCCATCGAACGGGGCGCGAATCTCGGTGTAGCCACGCATCGTCTCGGCCTCGCGCACCATGGCCTCGGCGCCGGCGAAACGGTCCTCGAGGCCGCGGACCATGTCGGTCGTGCTGGCGCCCTTGGTGAGGAGGCTGCGCTCACGTTCGAGATCACGGCGGGCGGCGTTGAGCTGGGACTGGGCCTGGGCGACGCGGGCGGCAATCTCGGCGGCGCTGATCCGCAGCAGAAGGTCGCCGCGTTTGACGGACTGGCCGAGCGTGACCGGGAATTCCTCGATGGCGCCCATGATCTTGGCGGCGAGTTGCGCGCGCTGGAGCGGGCGGACGGTGCCGGTGACCTCGGTCTCGTCGGGGAGGGATTCGGCCCGGACGGCGGCGAGCTGGACGCGTGCGGCGGGCAGGGACGCCTTGGTGGCCTGGGCGGGCTCGTGCCGGGAGCAACCCACGAGCGCGGCGGTGAGGGTGAGGCTGGAAAGGAGCAGGAGACGGTTCATGGCAGGAAGGAAAAGGGGAAAGGATCAGCGGGTGGTGATGGCGGCGCTCGTGCCGAGGGGGTCGAGCCCGAGGGCGCGGCGCAGGTCGACGAGGGCGATGCGCTCGTCGGCGAGGGCGACGGTGCGGCGGAGCCGGGCCTCGAGGAGGCGGCTCTCGGCGCCGATGAGGTCGGCCCCCAGGAGGGATTCCCGTTCAAAGCGGGCGCGACTCAGGGCGGCGCTTTCCTCAGCCTGCGCGACGGCCTGGGCGGTGACGTCGCGGCGCTCGACGGCGTCGGCATGCGCGAGGCGGGCCTGCTCGACCTCGAGGCTGATGCCGAGGGTGAGTTTGCGGAGCATTTCCCTGGCTTGGGCGAGCTCGGCGCTGGCTTGGCGGACGCGGCCGGAGGTTTGTCCGCCGTCGAACACCGCCACATCCACCGCGAGGCCGGCGAGCCAGCCGTCGGCGTGGCGATCGAGTTTCCAGCCCTGATCATACTGGTAGCTGGCAAAGGCGTTGACCGTGGGGCGGTGACCGCCGCGGGCGGCGGTGACCATCGCCTCGGCGGCGCGCACGCGGGCCTGCATGGCGTCGAGTTCCGGGCGGCGGGAGAAATCGGCGGTGGCGGGAGCGCTTAGTTGGGCGAGCGCCGGATCGTCCGCCACGAACTCGACGGGCTCCTCGGTTGGCTCGAGTCCGAGGACGAAATGGAAACCGCGGGCGGCGAGGGCGGCGCTGTGGCGGGCGCTGGCGAGCGCCTCGCGGGTCTGGGCGAGCTGGACCTCGAGGCTGAGGAAGTCGGCCTTGAGCAACTGGCCGGCCTCGAAGCGGGCGCGGGCGACTGTGACGGCGGCTTCGTAGGCGCGGACGCCGCCTTCGAGGGCGACGACGGCTTCGCGGGCCTTCTGGAGGTTGAGGGCGGCCTTGACGACGGCGGCGGCCAGTTGGTGCCGGGTGGCCTGCAGGTCTGAGCTGGCGGCCTCGACGCCGGCGCGGGCGGCGTGGCGCCCCGCGGAGGCGCGGCCGCCGCTGTAAAGGTTGTAGGCGAGCGTGCCCGTGGCGTTGAGGTTGTCGATCTGACCGGGGTGGTTGAAATCGAGGCCAAAGCTGAATGCGCGCTGGTTCAGGATGGAGCCGAAGGCGGGCATCGAGCTGTTGGTCGCGGTGTAGCGGCTGGAGAGGGAGAGCTGCGGGAGCCAGGCCGCCTGGGCCTGTGTGACCAGGGCCTGGGCGGCGTCGATGCGCGCCTGGGCCACCCGGGCGTCGGGGCTGTGCTCCAGGGCGGTGGTCACGGCCCGTTCGAGCGTCCAGGGCGCGGCGAGGAGGCTGGCCGGCGCGAACACGGCGAGGAAGGTGAGGGTGCGGGGCAGGGTGGCAGCGGTCATGAGCGTCAGGCGGAGCGGGAGGAGGTGGCGCCGAGCAGGAGGCCGAGGGAGGCGCCGTAGAGGGCGCCGCGCCACCAGGTGGAGGTGAGAGGGCAGGTGCCGGAGGAGCACTGGCCATAGTAGCCCAGGGCGGCGCCGAGGAGCGCGCCGACGGCCATGGGCAGGAGGAAGCGCAGGAACATGGGCTTCACGGGGTTAGTGGGTGGCGGGCCGGCCGCCCCAGTGGATGACCCGGTTCTGGTCCACCCAGCCGAGCTTCTCAAGCACGAGGGTGGGCGGGCAGAAGCCGGTGAAGGCGGATTGGATGAGGTTGAGGCCGACGAAGGCGGGGAGAAGCAGCCACCAGGGGCTGACGAGCCAGGCAAGGCCGGTGCCGAGGAGCACGAAGGTGCCGGCGAGAACGCGGATGAAGGAATCGGTGGTCATGTTCATGCTAGACAAATATGCGCAAACACTCATATAGTTGATCGCGATGTCAAGCCTGAGTTCAGTTCCGCCCTGCATGCCTCCGAAAGGATCCCGTCATCTCAACGCCGAAGCCCTCGACTTGGTGGCCCGGCGCTTTGCCGTTCTCGCCGAGCCGATGCGGCTGCGGCTGGTGCACGCGCTCTTCGAGGCCGAAAAGAGCGTCAACACCCTGGTGGCTGAGACGGGCGGCACGCAGGCGAACATTTCCCGGCATCTGCAGACGCTCGCCAACGCGGGGGTGCTGACCCGGCGCAAGGAGGGACTGCAGGTCTTCTACGCGATCGGAGATCCCTCGGTGTACAAGCTGTGCGACCTGGTCTGCGGCAGCCTGGAGAAGCAGCTCGCCAAGCAGGCGGGGTCCCTCGGTGGCGGGGGGCGTGCGGTGGCCTGATCAGGTAGGCCAGGCGGAGAACGCGAGCCAGATCGCCGCGGCGACGAGCAGCAGGCCGCAGGCGCGGCGCAGCCAGGTGGCGCCAGCGGTGCCCTGCTGCCAGTCGAGCCAGCGCTGAACCCAGCTGCTGGAGGCGCCGGCGAAAGCGATCACGGCGCAATGTCCAAGGGCGAACAGCGCCAGAATCCCCGCCGCAAGCAGCGGGGCGGACCCGGCAAGGCTGAAGGTCAGTCCGAGCACGGGCGCCACGAAGCCGAAGGTGCAGGGGCCCAATGCCAGGCCGAACACGAGGCCGAAAAGCAGGGCGCCGCCGGCACCCCGGCGTGGTTGCCCCAGAGTTGGTCGCCAGGCGTCAGGCAGGGGCAGCGTGCCGGCGAGGTGAAGGCCGAAGATGAGCAGCAACGCGGCCACGACCCACGAGACGCCGGGCCCGATGTCGCCCAGCAGGCGTCCGGCGGCCGCGGTGAGCGCGCCAAGGACGGCGAGTGATCCGAGGATGCCGAGCGCGAACAACAGGGAGAGCGTCGCGGCGCGTCGCGGGGCGACGGGGCTGCCGCCCTGCAGATAGCCGACGATGAGGGGAATGCTCGCGAGATGGCAGGGACTGAGGACGATGCTTAGCACGCCCCAGACAAAGGCTGCGCCCAAGGCCACGAGCGGAGCGCCGTGCAGCGCGTGCGTCAGTTGGGTGAACAGCGACTCCATCGACCTATTTCGCCTTCGCGCCGGCCTCCGGCTTCAGGGCGACACCGAGTTCGCGGAACTTCGCGAGGATGTCGGCCTTCGGCATGAAGCCCTCGTGGCGGAAGCGTTCCTTGCCCGCGGCGTCGTAGAAAATCTGGGTGGGGATGACGCGGATGCCGTGGGTCTTGGCGGCGGTACGATCCTGGCCGATGTCGATGAAGATCACCTCAAACGAGGACGCATGGTCCCGGCGGAGCTCCTCGAGGATCGGGGTCATCATGCGGCACGGGACGCATTTGCCCGAGCCGAGATCGACGAGCCGGGGGAGCGCGACGGGAGCGGGCTGTTCGGCGGCGCGTAGACCGACTGCCAGGACGGCACCCAGCAGCAGCCAGCGGAAAAGCGATAGCGGTTTCATGAAGCCGGAGGAAGTCGCCCGACATTTCGCGAAACAGCGAAAT
Source organism: Opitutus sp. ER46 (assembly GCF_003054705.1). Lineage (NCBI taxonomy): Bacteria > Pseudomonadati > Verrucomicrobiota > Opitutia > Opitutales > Opitutaceae > Opitutus > Opitutus sp. ER46. The sequence goes on along the minus strand of NZ_QAYX01000013.1, from coordinate 11,318 downwards.
CGGCAAGCCCCGATCTTCGGCTCCCTGGGCGGGTAAGCGGGGGCGGACGAGGGTACGACGGGGGCCGGGGCCTGCGGGATGGCCGGGGGGACAAGGCCGCGGCCTCGCGCCGCGGCTATTTCGCCAGATCGTAGAGCGCGTAGCCGGCCAGCAGGTTGGGCAGCGCGCGGCACGGGTCGTGCCAGTTGCCGCCGAGGTGCACGCGGCGGACGATGCGGATGCCCTTCACGACGCAGAAGTGCTCGAAGTCGGCGATCGTGACCGGATTGGCGGGCTGGCTCTCGAACCACTCGGTCGTGTAAACCTCGTTCCGAATCTTGCGGCCGCGGAGCAGCATGTTCACGCGGTTCTTCCAGAAGCCGTGGTTGACGAAACCGACGGTAAGCCGCCGCCCCACACGCAGGGCCTCCAGGATGACGACCGTGGGATCCGAGAGCTCCTGCACCGTGCGCGAGCAGATCACCCGATCGAAGTGCTTGTCGGGAAACGCGCGGAGGAACTCGGTCATCTCCCCCTGGTACGCCGAGAGGCCGCGACGGACGCACGCCGTGATCTGGCGAAAGTCGAGGTCCACGCCGACGGCCGACACCTGCTTCGATTGCACGAGATAATCGAGGAGCGCGCCCGCGCCGCAGCCGAGGTCGAGCACCCGCGTGTTGGGCTCCACCCAGTCACCGATGATCTGCATGTCGACGGTACGCTTCTCGACCGGCTGGGCGGCGGTCGCGGTCACGGGCGCGGCGCCGGCGGGCGAAACGGAGCTGGAGGTGGCGGACGACATGAACGCGGAAGCGCGGGGGCGCCTAGATGGTGAAATCGAACGTGTACTGGTTGTCGCGTTCGATGAAGGCGCGGACGAGGGCGTAAAGCTCCTCCGACTCGAGCAGGAAGGAGTCGTGGCCGAGATCGGTGGACAGCTCGGCGTAGGAGGCGCGCTTGCCGGCGCGCAGCAGGGCCAGCGCGAGGTCGCGATTCTGCTCGGGCGGGAACAGCCAGTCGCTGGTGAAGCCGACGACCAGGGTCTCGGCCTCGACGGGAGCGAAGGCCGCCTCGAGCGAACCATAGGCCTGCGCCAAGTCGAACTGATCGAGGGCCCGGGTGATATAAAGGTACGAGTTGGCGTCGAAACGGTTGATGAAGCTGATGCCCTGGTGCCGCAGGTAGCCGGCGACTTCGAACTGCGGCTCGAACGTCAGCGCATCGGCGCCCGTGACCTCCTTCTTCCGGCGGCCGAACTTCCGGTCCATGCTGGCGTCGGAAACGTACGTGATGTGCGCCATCATGCGGGCGATCGCGAGGCCGACGCGGGGGCCGCCGTCGCGTGGGTAGTCGCCCGCGTTCCAGGCCGGGTCCTGCATGATGGCGTGCCGGCCGACCTCGTTGAACGCGATGGCCTGGGCGCTTTCGCGCGCGGTCGTGGCCATGGCGAGCACCCGCCGGGTGAAGCGCGGGTACTCGATCGCAAACTGCAGCGCCTGCATGCCGCCCATCGAGCCGCCGATCACGGTGTGCAACTGGGTCACGCCGAGATGGTCGAGCAGGGCCTTCTGGGCGTGGACCATGTCGCTGATCGTGACGAACGGGAAACTGACGCCGTACGGCCGGCCGGTGGCGGGGTTGATGGACAACGGCCCGGTGGATCCCTGGCAGCCGCCGAGGACGTTGGTGCAGACGACGAAGAAGCGGCGCGTGTCCACCGCCTTGCCCGGGCCGATGAGGTTGTTCCACCAGCCGGGCTTGCGGTCCTGTTCGGAGTGCCAGCCGGCGCAGTGGTGGTCGCCGCTCAACGCGTGGCAGATGAGCACGGCGTTGTCGCGCGCAGCGTTGAGCTGGCCGTAGGTCTCGTAGCGGATTGTGAACCCCGGGATCTGCTGCCCGCTCTGAAAAGTGAACGGCTGGGTATAGACAAAGTCGTGCGGCGCCACGAAGCCGACATCACCGGGCGCGAGCCAGCGGGGCGATGCCAGCGGGTCAGCCTGGACTTCGACGTCGTCGGTCATCGGAGCGGAAAGAGAACCAGCTTGCGCCCCCGGGTGCAAGGGGGCGCTGGGTTATGACGCTTGCCTTAAGACACGCCCCGCGGGGCGTTACTGGGCGGCCGCGGCGAGTTCGTCGGCGATCTCTTCGTTGGAAAAGAGCGTCTGCACGTCATCGATTTCCTCGAGGGCGTTCTGCAGCTTGAGGATGCTCTTCGCCACGTTGAGATCGGTGACCGGGACGGTGGTGGTCGGGATGTAGGCGACCTCGGCGTTCTCGGGCTTGATGCCCTTCTGCTCGAGGGCCTGGGCAACCCGGTCGAAGGCGTTCACGGGGCAGCGCACCTCGAAGCCCTGCTCGCTGGCGATGACGTCGTCGGCGCCGGCATCGAGGGCGATTTCCATCAGGGCGTCCTCGGTGGTGCGGTCCGGCGCGATGAGGAACTGGCCGGCGTAAAGGAACTGGAAGGCCACCGCGCCGGAGCTGGCGAGATTGCCGCCGTGGTGGGCGAAGGCGGCACGCACGTCCTGGGCGGCGCGCTGCTTGTTGTCGGTCGTCACCTTGACCATGAAGGCCACGCCGCCGGGGCCGTAGCCCTCGTACGTGATTTCCTCATACACCACGCCCGGGAGCTCGCCGGTGCCCTTCTTGATCGCGCGGTCGACGTTGTCGGCCGGCATGTTGGCATCGCGGGCCTTGAGCACGAGCGTGCGCAGGCGGGCGTTGCCCTCGGGATCGCCGCCGCCCGCCTTGGCGGCCAGGGTGATGTCGCGGGAAAGCCGCGAGAACACCTTGCCCTTGCGGGAATCGGTGACGGCCTTGAGCCGCTTTACTTTGGACCACTTGTTATGGCCGGCCATGGGGAGAGAGGGCGGTTGGGGGAGAGGCGGGCGGCCGCTCAGCGCTTGCCGCCCTTGGGGGTGACGTTCTTGACGGGCCGGCCGGAGCCGGTCGGTTTGCCGGGCACGGCGGCGGGCGTGGCGGGATCGCCGTCATCGCGCATGCGATTGATCACGAGCTGCTGCCCGATGCTGAAGAGGCCGTTGATCGTGGAGTAGAGCGCGAGGGCGCAGGAGAAGTTGTAGCAGAACGCGATGAAGACGATCGGCATGAACTTCATCATCATGGCCTGGGCGTTGTCCATCGACGGCTGCGGGGTGAGTCGCATCTGGATGATCATCGTGGCGCCCATGAGCAGCGGCATGATGTTGATGGGGAAGCCGAAGAGGTGGCCGATGGTGTCGGGCGCGGAGAGGTCGGACGCCCAGAGGAAAGGCTGGAAGCGCAGTTCGGCGGCGCTGATCAGCATGGCGTAGAAGCCGAAGAACAGCGGCATCGTAATCAGGATTGGGATACAGCCGCCGACCGGGTTCACCTTGTGGGCCTTGAAGAGCTCCATGGTGGCCTGCTGCTGCTTCTGGGGGTTGTCCTTGTACTTCTCGCGGAGCGCCTTGAGCTCCGGCTGGAGCTTGGCCATGCGCTTGGCCGAGCGGGAGGCCGCGATGGTGAAGGGCAGGCTGACGATCTTCAGCATCAGCGTCATCAGGATGACCGCGATGCCCCAGTTGCCGACCCACTTGTGGGCGAGGTTGAGGAGGGTGTTCTCGAGCGGGGCGACGTAGCCGCTGAGGAAGACGCGGGAGATGCCGCGGGCGTACTGCATGACGCCGTCCTCGCCCTTCGCGAACTTCGCGATGCGGGTGTATTCCTTGGGCCCGACGTAGAGGGCACCGCTGAGCTTGGCCTCGGCCTTGGGCGCGAGGGCGGGGAGGTCGAACCGCTCGGCGCCGGTCATGCCGATGTTGGGCCGGCCGGAACTGGGGAAGGGCGGGAGCTCGATGCGCCGCGCGATCGTGCTGATACCGGGCTGGTCGGGCGTGTAGACGCTGGCGAAGAACTGGTTCTTGACCGCGGCCCAGACGACGGTGCCGGGCTTCTCGAGCACCGGACGGACGGGCTTCGGCTTGCCGAACCAGGAACCGATGCCGCCGCCCTCGAGCTCACCGCGATCGGTGTAGGTCTGGCTCTTGCCGTCGTGCGAGGTGACGTTGAGGTAGATGCCGGCGTCAGCGGCGTTGACGAGGGTGGCGGTGCCCAGGCTGAGCGCCGCGCGCGGCAGCGGCAGCGTCGCGTCGGTCAGATTGCGGAAGGTCGTCTCGTGCTGGAGCCGGTAGGGGTCGCCGCCCTCCTTGGTCGGATCGGTGAGCGCGTAGCGCCGGGTGACCTCGATCTTGCCGTCGAGCACGGCGCGGTAGACGACCTCGGTGCTCGTCGCGCGGACGAGTTCATACGGCAGGTCGCGGCCGAGGCCGGGAAAATCGGCGAGGGCGAGGATCGGATCCTCGTGCAGGCGGTTGAAGACGTAAGGCTCGGGCTTGCCCTGGATCTCGGGGTACTTCTTGAACGCGACCTCGCGGATCGCGCCGCCGAAGTTCGTCAGCCGGGCCTCGATATAGTCGTTGGCCAGGATGGTGATCCGGGCGTTGGCGGCATCCTGCGCGACGGTGGCAAAAGTCGTCGAAGGGGCGGGCGTGACCGCGCCGTTGCCGGCGGCGACCGGCGCCGCAGCCGGCGTGCTGGACGAGGTGGCTGACTGGGCGATGGCCGGCTGGGTCGTGGGCGCGGAACGCGGAGCCAGGAAGAAGAGGGCAAACGCGGCGATGAGCAGGCTCGCGCCGATGATGGTGTTCTTTTTGTCCATTACAGAAAGGGGGCGTCAGTTGGCGAAGGCGGCGGGGCGGCAGACCGGCTTCCGTCGGTCGCGGCGCGGGGGCACGGGGTCAAAACCGCCGGGGTGCAACGGGGTGCACTTCAGCAGACGGATGACGGCGAGCCAGGTTCCGACGATGGCGCCGTGGGTGCGCACGGCATCGGCGGCATAGTGGGAGCAGCTCGGGCTGAAGCGGCAGGCGCAGGCGCCGAGGGTGACGACGGGCAGCGCGGGAGAGATGAGCCGCTGGTAGAACCGGATCGCCCCGAGCAGGATCGACGCCGGGAGGCGGGTGAGCGCGTGCCAGGCGCGGGAAAGGGCGGAGGCCGCAGGGGCGGATGGGGTCGGAGCCGAGGACGTCATGACCGGCCCGGTTGGCGTGCCGAACCGATCCGGCCGCACGCATCAAAGAAGGTTTTCTCCAAGTCGGACATTGCCCAGTCGAAGATCGCCCGCCGCGCGATGAGGAGCAGGTCGCAGTCGGCGGGCACGGCTTGCTGCTGATGGCGGAAGACCTCGCGCAGCCGGCGCTTGGCGCGATTGCGCCGGACGGCATTGCCGACGGCGGCGGTGGAGGCGATCACGCAGACGCGAGCGTTCGCGGCCGTGAGGGTAGGAGGAACGGGAGCGGTCGGGGGAGCCGCCGGATCCGCCAGGGCCGGGGTGGCCCGCTGTTTCCACCAGAGTGTGAAGGCACGACATTCCAGCCGCTGCCCCTGCTCGCGAACGGCGCGGATGTCATTCGGACGCCGAAGGTGCTGCTCAGCGCGGAAACGCATGCCGTAAAAAAGGCTGAAGGGCTGAAGGACCGAAAGTGGATCGGCAAAAGACTCGCAGGAAGCGAGCTGCCGGGCGCACGCCATCAGGGGCGGGCCGGATCCGGACCTTCAGGTATTCAGCCCTTCAGCCTTACCTAATCAAACGACAGTCAGGCGCTTACGGCCCTTGGCGCGACGGGAATTGATAACTTTGCGACCACCGCGGGTGGCCATGCGGGCGCGGAAGCCGATCTGGCGGGCGCGCTTTTTGCGGTGTGGGCGGAATGTCGGTTTCATGATCTTTGGAAAAAAAGAGGGTCACAGGTGCCTGAGCACACGGGGGGTGTCAAGGGTGGCGTTTCGTCGGTGAAACGTGCAAGGCCCGAAACGCCAGATCCTCGGGCAGGTGGCGGACGGCGTGGGCGACGACCTCGGTCGTGCCGGTGGGGTCGGGGCAGCGTCGCGCGACGCCGGCAGCTTTCGGCTGGGCACGGGGCGGGCTTCAAGGCAACTAGTCGACGAATGCAAGTGACGAAAGAGACCCCGAAGGTGCGTTGGCTGTTGATGATCGCGGCCTGGCTGGCGGTCGGGACGATGGCCTGGCTGCACAGCGCGTACTTTGACGCCCATCGGGAGATGCTGGACCGCACGGGGACGCGCGGTCCCGGCGCGCCGACGACGCCGCTGCAGCGGGTGGTGCCCACGATGTATGCGGACACGCAGATGTGGGTGCGGCATGCGCTGGCGGTGACGGAAGGCGAGGGGCCGCGCATCCGCTTCACCCATGCGGACAACGCGCCCCAGGGGCGGGAGGTGCACTGGAGTTCCGCGATCACCTGGGCGCTGGCGGGCGAGGGCCGCGTGGCGAGCTGGGTGACGGGCAAGCCCGTGGCGTTGTCGATCGAGGATGCGCTCTCCTGGTTCAATCTCCCGCTGTTCATGGCGTGTGTGGTGGGTTTCTCGGCCTGGGTGGCGCGTCGCGCGGGCGCGGGCGCGGGCGTGTTCCTGGCGTTCGCGATGATCGGGGCCAACGGTTTCTACGGCGGGTTCGGTCCGCTGTACGTGGATCACCACGGCATCCTGGCGGCGGCGGTGCTCGGGCTGGTGCTGGGCGCGATGTTCATGGGCGTTGGGTTCTGGCGGGCGACGGACGAGGCGGCGCAATTTCTGCCCCGCTCGGCGGCCGACGCCCGGCGCGCGGCGGTGTTTTCGGCGGTGTGCGGTGGCGTGGGCCTGTGGTTCAGCGCGGCGACGCTGACCCCAGCCATCGCGATCGTCGGTTTTGCCGGCGTCGCCGCGATGGCGTTGTTTGGCCGGCCGTCGGCGGGTGTGCAGTGCGATCCCGGCATCTGGCGGCTCTGGGGCCGCGTGGGCGGCGCGATGAGCCTGGGCTTTTACCTGTTGGAGTACGCGCCGTTCCACCTGGGTTGGCGGCTGGAGGTCAATCATCCCGCGTACGCGCTCGCGTGGTGGGGTGGGAGCGAGATCATCGCGCAGTTCGCGGCGTGGCGGGCGGGGTTGCCGGCGGCGCAGCGCGGCGGATCGCGCTGGCTGATCGCGGCCCTCGTGGCGGTCGCAGTGGCGCCGACGATCGTGCTGGTGGGCGGCGCCAGGACCTTCGTGGTGTTCGATCCGTTCATTTCGCGGTTGTCGAAGTTCGTCGCCGAGGGGCTCCCGATCGGGAAGGCGATCCAGTTCTTCGGCCTCGGACGCTACATCATTGATTTCATCTGGATGGGCGTGGCGCTGCTGGCGGCGGTGGTGGCTTGGTGGCGTTGCCGCGGGGCCGACCGGATCGTGATCGTGTTCAGCGCGCTCGCCACCGGGGCGTTCAGCCTGATGGCGCTGGCGCAACTGCGCTGGGGCGCCAGCGCGAGCGGCCCGCTGATGGGCATGGTGATCATCGGCGTCGCGAGCCTGGCGGGGGCGCGCTGGCGCTGGCTGCGTTGGGCCGTCCTCGCGGCCGCGATCGGCGGGCTCACGCTGCCGACGTCGATCGGGCGCATCACGCAGATCCGGCACGCGAACGAGCATCGGGTCGTGGACAAGATCGATGCCCTGCAGCCGTTGTACCGCGACATCGCGGCGGTCCTGCGGGCGACGCAGCCGACGGGGCAACTGACGGTGCTGGGCAGCCCGAACGCCTCCGTGGCGATCGGCTACTACGGGCGGTTCCAGACGATCGGCACGCTGTATTGGGAAAACCTGGACGGCACCAAGGCCGCGGCGGAGATCTTCTCGGCGCAGACCGAGCTGGAGGCGCGCCGGCGGATGCGCGAACGCGGCATCACCCACGTGGCGATGATCATGGATGAGAATTTCCTGGCGGAGTATTACGAGTTGCTGGCCCCCGATCCGGCGACGTCGAGCCTGGCGCAATCGTTCGGCCGCAAGCTGCTGATCGACCTGCAGGTGCCGTACTGGCTGGAGGAGATTCCGTACCAGATGCCGCCCAACCTGCCGTACCAGCCACAGCGGGTGCTGCTGTTCCAGACACGCTTCAGCCCGGTCACCGAAGCCGAGAAGCTTTACGAGGACGCGCTGGCCGACTTTGCGGCGGATCGGGTCGCGGCTGGCGACGCCAAGCTGGACGCCGCGCTCGCGCGCCAGCAGGGCTCGTCCGAGCTCTGGGTGGCGAAGACGAATCGCGCCCTGCAGCGCGGCGAGGCGGTGGTGGCGAAGGCGGCCGCGGAGCGGGCGTATGCGACGGCGGAACCGGGCCGGCGCTTCACGCTGTGCACCGGCCTGGCGGCGCGCTTCTACCAGGCGGGGGCGCACGAGATCGCGGCGCAGCTCTTCCGGGCGGCCCTGGAGGTCCGGCAGGACGCGGCCACGATGAACAATCTGGCCTGGCTGCTGGCCACGAGCCGGCAGGACGCGGTGCGGGATCCGGCGGCGGCCCTGGCGCTGACCGATCGCCTCGCGGAATTTCGCGGCGAACTGGTTTTCCTGAATGCCCGCGCGGCGGCGTTGGCGGCGAACGGGAGGTTTGAGGAGGCGGTGGCCGTCGGCGCGCAGGCCCTCGAGTCCGCGCAGAAGGCCGGCGACGCGGGGGTGACCCAGCTCAACCAGAAGCGCCTGCAGGCATATCGGGCGGGACAGCCTTGGCGGGAATAGGAGGAGCGATGCACATCGCCGTCATTTCCGACACGCACGACCAATATGCCCCGGGATTTCCGGAGCGGCTCCGCGCCGCCGATGAAATCTGGCATCTGGGTGACGTGTGTGACCCCAGCGTGCTGGTGGAATTCGAGCAATTGGGACGCCCGCTTTCCGTCGTCCACGGCAACTGCGACAACCATCCCGGCTGGCCCGAAGCGCTCGATCTGGTCCGTGAGGGCGTCCGCTGTCACCTCACGCACATTCCGCCGCGGCGGGCGCCGGCGGGCGCGCGACTCGTGTTGCACGGCCACACGCACGTGCCGCGCGATGAGACGGATGCCGCGGGCGTGCGCTGGCTGAACCCGGGCTGCATTTCCCGGCCGAACCGCGGCGCGCCCGCGAGTTTTGCCTGGCTCACGCTCGAGCCCGGCGGGGGCGTCACCTGGAAGCTCGTCGTCCTGTAGCCATGTTGACGACCAAGATCCTGCCCAACCTGGTGAGCGGCGTGCGGATCGCGCTGATGCCAGGCGTGCTGATGTCGGCGCTGGCAGGGTCGAGGCCGTGGTTCGTGGCGCTGCTGGGCGTGTCGCTTGCGACCGATGCGCTGGACGGATTTCTCGCGCGCCGGCTCAACGCGTATTCGGATTTCGGTCGCAAGCTCGATAGCGCGGCGGACTACGTGACGCTGCTGACCGGAGTCGCGGGCATCGCGCTGCTGTGGCCGGACATCATGCGGCGCGAACTGCCGTGGGTGCTGGCGGGCCTGAGCGGCTTCTTTGCGGTGCTGGTGTTCGGGTTCGCGCGCTTCGGGCGACCGCTCGGCTACCACACCTGGGCGACGAAGATCCTGGCCGTGGCGACGGCGATCAGCCTCGTGCCGCTGCTGGCGGAGTGGTCCGACGGGCCATTCCACTGCGTCGTCGTGCTGCAGATCGCCGCCAGCCTGGAGCAGGTGGCGATCGCGCTGATCCTGCCGAAACATCGCGGCGAAGTGCCGACGCTGTGGCATGCGTGGCGCATGCGAGGGAATGAGGGAGTAAGGGAGTGAGGGAATGAGGGAATGAGGGGCCGAAAGTGAGAGTGAAGGTGAAGGGGAGAGTGGGACGGAGCGCGGGGGGCGAGGCGGCGGCGGCGAATTGGCATGGAACGTGTTGCGGGAGTGGCGGTGAACACGTCGCTGCTGCAAAGCCCGCTTTCCGACAACGACCGACGCGACCTCGTTGCGCTTCTCCAAGCCTGCGTCGAGGGCGGCGCGTCGATCGGCTTCATCGCGCCATTGGGCGTCGTGGACGCGGAGGCGTATTGGCAACGCGTCGAGGCGGAGCTGCCGGCGGAGTATCGGCTCCTGTTCGGGGCGCGTGACGAAGCGGGACGGATTGTCGGCACAGTGCAACTGGTGGCGGAGACCCGTCGCAACGGCCGGCACCGTGCGGAGATTCAGAAGCTGTTGGTGAGCCCGGCGCACCGGGGGCATGGATTGGGGAGCCAGCTGATGGCGCAAGCCGAGACGACCGCGCGGGCGCGTTCGCTGACCCTGCTGTTCCTGGATACGAGCGAAGGCCCGGGCGGCGCGCGGCGATTCTACGAACAGCTTGGCTATCGGTATGCCGGCGGGATCCCCGGGTACGCGCTGGATCCGGACGGGACGCTGCGGGCGAACGCGATTTTCTACAAGACGCTCGCCGCGGACGGATGAATTGTTTCACTGCGGGCCGGACGTGAGTTCAGCGCAGCAACAAGACTTTTTCGCCCTGTTTGTCCCGGAGTCGGGCGTGCACCATGCACCGCCGGTTCCGCCGCGACCGACTCCGCCTGCGCCCGTGTCCGCCTCCGCTCCGGTCGCGCCGCCAGTTCCCGCGCCGATGCCGGCCCCGGTTGCGACCCGCGAGCCCGAACCGGCGATGCGGCTGGGGGAGGCCGACATCGTCTTCGAGCGGAGCCTGCGGGCGAACAACTACCGGCTGACCTTGCGGCGTGACGGCACGGCGGTGGCGACGATCCCGGCGCGCGGCTCGGAGCGCGAGGCGAGGCGCTTTGTCGAGGAGCACCGCGAGTGGCTCGAGCGGGCGCGGGCGCGGCAACGGCATCGGCCCCGGGCGGCCGAGCGGTGGGTCATCGGCACGCACGTGTTGTGGCGCGGCGAGATGACGGAGATCCGCGTGGCCTCGGTCGGGGACAAGCCGCAGGTCTGCCTGGCGGCGGACGTGTTTCGCGTGCCGCAGGTCGAGGGTGACCTGCGGCCGACGCTGGAGGCGCATTTCATGCGGCGGGCGCAGGTCGAGTTGCCGGCCCGCACGTGGGAGCTCGCGGCGGCGACGACGGTCGAGGTGAAGCAGGTGAGTGTGCGGAACCAGCGGTCGCGCTGGGGCTCCTGCTCGGCGAACGGCACGATCTCGCTGAACTGGCGGCTCGTGCAGACGCCGGACTTCGTGCGCGACTACATCATTTTCCACGAGCTGATGCATCTGCGGGAGATGAATCACTCCGACCGCTTCTGGGCGCGCGTGGAGGAAGTCTGTCCCGACTGGCGCGAGGCCGAGCACTGGATCAAGCGCAACGGCAGCCTGGTCGGGCTGTGAGAAGAAAAGGCTGAAGGTCTGAAAGACTGAAAGCTGAAGTCGGCCCGCTCTCCTCGCGGGTTTCGGCCCGGGTGTATCCGCCGGCGCCGTTGCATTCGATCGGCCCGTTCAGCCTTTCAGCTCTTCAGTCCTGCTATGAGGCCGATTACGGCAAGCGCAAAAAGTCCGCCCGCGGCGCACGAGTAGTGCGCA
>NZ_QAYX01000012.1 GCF_003054705.1 Opitutus sp. ER46 | reverse complement strand
CGGTTGCGCGCGTCATAGCTGTAGGTTTTCATCGCGCCGCTCGGCGAGGGTCCGGTCGTCATGTTCCCGTCAGCATCGCAGATCACCGTCTGGTTGTTCCATTTTGAAAGCTGGTTGTCGGCATCGTACTCCAGCGCATCGGTCGGCAGGCTGAACGCGGCAGGCTTGGGGTGCAAGAACAGCGATTCCACCCGCCCGTCGGCATCATAGCGCAAGTCCTCATAGACCAGCCGCGTCCCGTCGGCCTTATTGTGCTCGATGCGCGTCAGCTGTCCGGCCGCGTCGTAGGTGTTCGAACGACTTGTCCCGTTCGGATACGCAACCCCCGTCACCTGCCCGGCATCGTCATACGTGTACGTCGTGACCCGACTCGCCCAGTCGGTCACCGTCTTGAGCCGCCCGAAGTCGTCGTAGGCGTACGTCACTGTCTTGCCGCCGGGGTAGTGCAGTTTCCACAACTCCCCTGACCCGTAATACTCGTAGGTAAGGGTATTGCCTTCACCGTCGCGATACTCCTTGAGCCGGTTCAGGTTGTCGTACTCCCGGTACGTGGTCTTCCCTGCTTCCGTGACCTCCTTGAGCAGGCCGTTGGGCCAGTAGGTGTAGCTGGTCACTCCCACGCCATCGGTCCGTTCCGTAACGCGCCCTTCCAGGTCGTAGGTGCCGTAGGTACACACCTGATCCGACGGTTCCTTCACGGAGAGCAGCAAGCCGCGCGTGGAGAGCGTCGTCGTTGTCGTCTTCAGCAGAGGCGTCCGCAACTTGATCTCACGCGCATCATCATCGTAAAGCCACGTGAACGTATGCGTCAGCGTGGTCGCACCTGCCGTCTCGAGCCGATTCGAGAGCGACACGCGCCTGCCATCTTTGTCGTAGTCCACCGTGTATGTCTTCAGGTTTGACTCGGAGACCCCCACTCCCACCCCGGTCACCCTGCCGTTACCATCGTATGCGTTGGTCGTGCCAATTCGCAATGGCGTCCATCGCGTCGAAGGCATACCATCCTTGTCGTACCATTGCTCAGTGTACCGATTCAGCGGGTCATATTCCCCAACGACCCTCTGGGCAAGATCCCGCACCAAGGTCGTGGTAGCATTCAGCGCGTTGGTCCGCTTCCACAATATGTGACGCCTCTCCTCATAGGTATTAGTCAGGACCGATACCTGTGCGCTCGACGGCCCCTCCCTAATCTCCAGCAGGTTGCCGAGAGCATCATAACTGAAGTCCCTTTTCCGCGCCGAGGCATCAAGGGTATAGTCAACGTCACCGGCGGCGTCATAGATTGTCTGTCGCTTGTACTCGGTCGTCCCGTCCCACTGCGAGACACTCGTGCACATCCGTCGGTTGTTGTACTCGTATGAGATCTTGACGTTGTTGCGATCGATTGACTCCTCGAGGTCTCCGCGGATATTGTATTTTAGATCTTCGAAACCATCCATAGGGTATGTGATTTTGTCGATGTTCCCGTAGCTGTCATACGAATACGTGTCGACCTCACCTGAATCGTATTGCGGTCGGTGCACCGTATCCAATCGACCTAAGGCATCATACGTATACTCGGTAACAATGTTACCCGGCTGCTTGATGGTTTTCACCGCGTGCTCGGCCGTATAGGTGTAGACCGTCTGCTTACCCTCGAAGTTGCCCACCTTCCAGGGATGCTCTTCCGCGTCGTAGACGATCGCCCGCGTATTTCCTTCGCCATCCGTCTCGGAGGTGAGGAGGTGACTGCTGTTGTAGCCATAGGCTCGGGTCCGCCCCGCCGCGGTCGTGGTTGCTACAACTCGGTCAGCCCCGTCATACACCCAAGTCGCCACATTCCCGAGCATATCCACCGTTTGAACTCGCCGTCCCCGACTATCAAACGTCGTCCACGACGTGTTTTTCCAAGCATCCGCTTCGTGCGCGCGACCAGGTGCGTAACCAAAGTACGTTGGCTTCAGCGCGTCACCCAACGGCTGTTGGGCCCAGACTCGATGAAATATATCGTAGAGGTTAACCACAACAACGCGATCGAGCCCATCCCGGACGCTCAAGATCTCTTGATGCCCGTAAGTGTCCATTTCGAACGAAAGGACTCCTCCATCCGCATCAGTCATATCAAAGGTACTGCCACGTGAATACGCGACGGACCGTCCTGTGCTATCGGTGACAGAAGACAGCGCACCAAGCGTGTACCCAAAGGTCAGCGTGCGGTTGTACGCATCAGTGACCGACGCCAAGCCATTGTCAGCATAGGCAAAGGTACACTCGTTTCCATATTGGTCCACAATTTTGCTCGCGTGGGCATTCGGGCCATCAAACTCGATCGAATTTCCGTGCTTGAACGAGGCGGTAAAGACGCCCTCCGGCGACTTCTCGAGGGCTACGCGGAACCGCGACGGGCTCATATAGGATCCATCTGACAACCGATGGAACTCGATGCGCCGCTGACCCAAAGCGACGGTCACCTTGGCCTTGAGGACCTGCCGGCTCGCCCAGCGCGCAGCGATCACCCTGAGCGCGACCTCCTTGGCGGTCGGAATCTTGGTGACAGTATCCAACAAGTATTGGGCGGTCACCCAATAGGGTGCAATCTCGGCAATTGACGCCGTGCGGATATCAACATCGCTGGCGTGCCGTTCAGTGGCATAGATGTCATATGAATGCGTCCATCCGTACCCAATCTTGGCGGTATTCTGCAAACGCCAGTTGGTAGAGTAGTGCGGCCGGTAATCGAGAGCCATTGGCGCCTCGCCGTTGCCGACCTTTAGGCTAGGTCCATCGTACAGAAAGGCCCCCGTGTACAAATCGACCGGGTCGGCCGCGGTATGCTGCGTAACAGGATCGGAAACTGTGACCGAATTTTGGGCCGCTTGGCTCGGCGCCGACGTCACGTTGTCCTTCCCGCCACCGTTAAAGCCGTTCTGGATAGCCCACGCACCGGAGTGCGCCCAACCGAGCCACCCATCATTAGGTGTGGGCATAATCGGCAGGAACGCCCCACCCCCCTCGAGGCCGTTTCCATCCGAAATGGGAATCACCCGCTCCGACGTTACGAAGGCGATGTTCCCCGCGGTCACATGTTCCACAACTCCAGGAAGAACACCTCCCGCGATCGTTGGCAGTACACTGCCCAAATTGGACGGCGTAAGCCGAAGGATCTTCTTTCCAGAACGCAGAGCAGATTCCAGAACCGCACCGGTCGAGACGCCCGCCCCATCGGATACCTCCTCCAAACACAGATGCTCCGTCGCATTCATCCACGGCACCGTCGATTCCCAGACCGCCCCATAATCGAGCGCACTTGCTCGTATACGCACGCTGGAGTAGTTCGCATGCCCGTCCACCCACCAATTTGTTCCTCTGGCGTGGTAGAACCAGATAGACCCCGTACTAGCTGTTTCGATCCCCGTTATGGCCGAGATCACGCGCCAATAGTTGTCGTCGTGGACGGCCCGCTGCAGGCCAATTACGGCCAGCGTGCGCAACAACGAGGTGTCCGAACTTGCGTCACTCGCGGCCGCTTCCGCTTGAAGCTGAGCCATACGATTACGTTGACCACGGGAAGACGTACCATTCGGCAGAATCAGAGTGAAACCGCTACGGCTGGCGCCGGCCGCGGTCCTAGTTATCGTCTGGGTTGGCTCCTCAGGATAGGTGCGGCTGTGCGTGATCGAAAGCAGGCTCGCCGGGTCAACGGCGCCGACTTCATACATATCCAATACGCCATCTCGGTACAGCGCAGCACGACCATATTTATCGAAACACACATAGAGCAGGTGGTCACTTATGTCGCAAAGGTGATAAGTGACACTGCCTAGGCCGAGAACAATCGTAAGGTCGAGCGACCGGTCCTCTGGAATAGCAGTCCAGCTTGATATCTCTGTGACCCCTGGGGGCGCCGATGTCGGCAGCGCCAAGACCGGCGACTGCGCGAGTATACCGATTCCCAGCATTTCACGCGCATCCTTTCCATGATAGCCTTGCGCAGCGCCGTTAACGAGTGCGGTGGATAGTGAAGAAAGCGCTGCATACATTCCATCAACGTTTACATTAGAAACCTCGTCAGCGGAGGGAACATTCCCGCCCGCCGTCGTGGCGACTGAACTCGCCGAATAGCTCGGGACAACAGATGCCAACGCAACTGGATCAGAACGCACGCTGCGTTTGAATGCGGGATCCAGAACATACGTAATGCCCTCGATCACCGCCTGGACCACCACTCGCCGGATAATCACACTTCCGGCTTTCCGCGTATGCGGTATCCCGAGCTTCGAAAGCGCAGAATCAATCCGGCTTGATTCGCAGTGCCACCAGTCAGCTATCTGCGCATCTGTATACTCAACATCTAGCTCCTTGTAAGAGACATCCGTCGAAGGAACGCCCGCCTGCTTCAGTAATGACACCAACAACACACACTGATCATAGTCATTTCCGCTCAGTTCCATCGCCGTCAGGTGGGCGCCTTGCCGTAGTCCAAAATAGGGCACATACTCAACGGTCGTCAGGACCCAATTGTAGATGGCGAGCGGATCCTCACGTAGGCCGCCCACAATCTCTTCCAGCAGAGGGGTGTCTTGTTCGCCGAGACCGAGCGTGGCGGTCACGGCATAGGCCTGCACGCCGCCAAGGCTCATCCCCAGCACGGCATAGTTCTTCTTTTCCCGCCTGGCACGAAGGGCCGCCTCTCGCTTCGCTTGCGCGTTGCGAACCTTTAGGACATCCCGTCCTTGTATAGGTTTCGCAAATTGTTCGCCCTTTGCTCGCGTGGCATACTTTCCATCTTGGAGCTTTTGGCGCCACGCGCTGCCCTCCGACCAGTCAATGAGTTCAAAGCTCCCAGCGTCGTCAGGCGAGACACTGGCTGCCTTGGCCGTCGTGCTTGGCAGTGCACTCCAGAGTAGCGCCGCTACAACTCCCGTGCCAATGGGGCCTCGGCTAATATGATCCATGACACCGCGGCACGCACGCATGAAGTCTCCAAACCAGCCGCATTTTGGAGCAAAGCACTTCCCCATTGTGAGAGCATCGATCATGGCAGGTTGAGCTAAGTTCCCGGATTTCATGGGTGAGTTGCCTTGATGTTACCTTCTGCGTCGATTTCCGAATATTTCCCTCCCGGTGACTCATCAAGATACCCAAGTTCACTATACTTGAACCTGTGTACCCATACGTCGTCCGCGCTAAGTGGATTCAGGCCCAACGCGACTTCTACCGCGTTCTCCACGCCGTCGTTATCCTCATCGCCTGCCGCCCGTAACACCGTGACGACAACCGCCATCGAGTCCGCATATCCATAGCTGTTCTCAACCCGGCATGAATAGCTACCCGAGTTTCCCACCTGAGCGTTCTGGATCACGTACGTGGCGCTGTTCGCGCCCGGTATCACAACGCCATCCTTCCGCCACTGGTACTGCAGCGGATCGCTTCCCGTCGCGGTTACGGCGATTGCCACCGTACCGCCCTCGATCTTCAACTGTCCCGAAGGTTGACCAGCGATGGTCGGACTCGAGCCGATTGGCGCAAACTCCGCCGTAATCGACATATTTCGAGTTACCGTCACTGACAGCGGCGAGACGCTCCCAGTGGCATCGCCTGACCACCCGTTGAACCGAAACCCGGCGCTGGCGGTCGCCGTAATCGTTGCCGTTGTTCCGCTGTCATACGTCCCTGCACCGGTAACAACACCTCCGGTCGTCGGGCTGGCCGCGACGGCTACGGTGTATTGCGGCGGCGCCGTAACCATGATCGCAATGCTAGCCTCAGCTGAATCAATGTAGTTGATGTCACCCTTGCGAGTGACTGTTACCGATCTCGATCCGATTTCATTGAATACTACCTCGCAAGTGTCACCGCTGCCCTGTGCCGCACCACCCCACATATAACTCCCGGCTCCACTCCCACCGTGGGCCGTGAATTGTATCGACGCCCCTCTTTGCACGGTCTGCGCCCCCGGGGTAATGGACACGGCCGCTTGGGTCGCTTTTTCAATTGTCCAGGAGTATTGGTCATTTCCGGAGTAGCTGCCCGTAGCGGTGGCGTACGCCGTATAGGTCCCTGAGTCAGTCGCGCTATACGCGCCACTCGTGGAGTACGTCGCACCCGATGGCGACACCGACACCGATACCGATTTGGAACTACCGTCGTAGGTGAAAGGACCACCCGAAAACGAGAACGTCGCGGTTCTCCGCGGCACTGTAATCTCATAACGCTGATAATTCACCATGATCCGACCGACGATGGGATCCACCTCATTGCCTTCATGGTTAGCGTCTGCCAGTTGGCCCACAAAGAACGTGTATGTTCCCGGCTCTGTCGTCCAAGGGGAGGAACCCCAGTTAGTCTTGCCCGCCACGTTGTACAGCAGCGCTCCCGTCCCGCTCACGGAGTTGCCGTTGATCGCGGGTGTCCACGACACCCCGCTTTCGACGTTCGGATAGTTCTGACTCGTCGGAGCTGTCATCGGTGCTCGGTTGACCGTTACGGTCACGGTGGCAAAAGCGGAACGCGCGTTCGCTGAGTCCGCTCCGCGCGACCTAAAGTAGTACGTACCGACACTAGGTGGCGTGTAGGTGATGGTGCCGGTTGCACTGCTCCCTGAAATCACCCACGCGGTCGTGCCTGACCAGTTATTCCACCCGCTCGTCCAGTTTGAATTATCAGTGGAGACATCCACTGCTTGGTCGACCAGGTTCCCGTCGGCATCCTGAATCGTGGAAGTCAATGTGATGCTCTGGTTGTAGTAGGGCGAGGCGTTCGACACAGATAGTTCGCTTGTCGGCGGATTGTTCGCCGCCACAACAACCACCAGGTGAAAGCCACTGCCCCAGTCGCCCGTACTGGAATACGCTCCCTGACTATCCTCAGCATCGGTCCAGAAATACCAATCGCCGTCCGTATCGAGCGTCACGTTTCGGACCACCGCACCAGATCCGCCGGATTGCGGGACAAATGCTCCACCGTTATCGAAAAACCCGGTCGTCGCATTCCAGATGTTATAACGAATGCCGCTCAGGTTTCCGTCGGCGTCAGTAGCCGTGTGGCGTACCGTCAGCGCGACCGATCCGCCATAAGGGCGGGTGATCGTCTGCCCCGCGCTTCGTCCGTCGACAGAGATCCCCGGCACGGGAGCCCGGTTCCCGGCGACGACGTCGATGTATTGATAACCAGAGCTGTACTCGCCTTCGTACGACTGGCAATCAGCCAACCAGTAGATTCTACCCGCCGCCGTTTCGTTGCCACTATCGCTCAAGGTGAGCGTGTCCCAGGAATACCCATTCCCGTACTGCTTCGGCGTTGATCCGTTGTACCACAACGTGACGGAATACTGGTAGTCGTATTCGTAGTCGGGTGCCCAGTAAATATCTACGGATACATCGTACGCCGCGCCCACGTTAACCTGGGATGGCGTTGTCCATGTATAGGAGAAGGTCGCCTCCGCGATGTTGGCCGTGAGGGCCAGAATCAGCGCAGCGCCAAGCCAGAACCGTTTCATGACTTGCCTCCTTTCACCGCCAGAACTTCCGAGAGTCTCGACGCCGGGTCGACGTGCCCGTCGACCACTCGGACAATGCCCTCTCGATCGATCACGTAAAGCGATGTGGGAAGCACAAGATGGAGGTCCGTTGCCACCAGTCCGTCCAAGCCTCCTCCGTCATAGACTTGCCAGCCTGGGGCACCGAGCGTTTTGGCGAGGACTTTTGCCTTCTCCTTATCCGGATCGAGGTTGATGCCAATGAACCGAACCTCGCTACCGCGCGCCAGGGATTTGACGAGCCGGATAAACCCCTGATCCGTCGCTGACCACGAATAGACGATCAGCACCTGACCACGTGACTGCGCAACCAGCCGCTCGGCACCGCGAAGGTTCAGCTTGGTTCCGACCAATTTGCTTCGGTCAACAACGCGCTGAGCGCCTTTCTTTATCGCCTCCGATGCGCCCGACTTCAGCAGTTGTTCCGCCAATTCACGCCCGCGCCCTGGTTCCTCGGCTTTCGCAATCGAGAGCTGATACCCATACCCCTCTGGTTCCTTCGGATATGCCGACATAAGACGCTGCGCATGCGCCGCCTGCGCTTTGAGCAGCTCTGACCGCGACAGATGCTGTGCCTGCCCAAAGTCGGCTTGGGCGACGGTGATCTCTAGCCCAAGGCGATCACGAACCGCGTTACCTCCGTCCGCGATATATGCCTCGGCCCGTTTACGCGTCGCGCTCGTGATCTTTCCCTTCGCGACATGGATCAACGCGGTTAACTCGATCGCCTCCGCCGACCGTGCATTGGCGCTCCCTGGAAAATCCTTTCTGTACGCCGCGGCTTTCGACGCGAGCGTCGCCCAGTCCGTCGAATGTGACGCGCCCTTATCCTTACCTGTCTGCTTACCCGGGAGCGCATTCACGATCCCGTTCCACGCCGCTCCGGCATCCTGGACTTGCCCGGAGGCACTAGCCATACCCGCCAACACAGTGGTAGTGAGGATCGCAGTCCTGATCCCGACCGCGAAGATGCGACAGATTGCTTTCATAAATTTGAACGAAGCATCCGACTGCGCACGTCGGATGAGTACCGAACGGGCGGGGAGACGCGCGTGAGGTGTGGTTAACCCAATGGCGCAGGCGAGAACGGCGATTGTTTAATGCTGCTCGCCGCGGGGGGCGGTGGGGTTGCACGGAAGCATTCAGAATCTTAGGCATTATTCAATCCGCAATTGCGTGGCGGCTGAGATATTCGCATTATATTAGCACAAATATTGTGACCTAGTTGCTAGAATCTCTTTGCCTCGCCACTCACTCTACCATGCACGTGGGCGATGCTGGCCGGCGGCGCGCGAGCACGATTCCACATTCCATTATGCCGCCGCCCTCGTGCAGCGTCTCTATTTCCGACATTCGGAGCAATAGAATGCATACGAGTATATGGCCGAAGTGCTCGGCAGTGATTTCACCCTGAGAGCCTCCACTATTCTCCACAGCTCAGCCCGGCGCGCAGCGATCTCTGCGGCCTCCGCGACCTCCTGTTGAATGCCTTGGATCTTGCGCCTTCTGCGCTCTCTTGCGGCCCGAACCCCGACCCCTGTTCGCCGCGCCTGCGGCGTCGGGTAAACCCACCCGAGAGTACGCTTGAGTCTCCCGCTCCGGCATCCTGATCCTGCGCCCGACATTCTCCGCCCGCAGCCTCGCCCACTCTTTCCCTCCGCTCCCCCGCCCTGTCACTCTCCGTCGTCCGAGCACCTTCACTCTCCGACATCCGGCTGCTCATCCTCCGTCGCCCGCCACCTTTCACTTTCACTCTCCCCCCGGGGGCCACTCTCACTTTCACTCCCGCAGGGCCACTTTCACTCCCGCGGTCCGCCGCGGACCACTTTCACTCTCACTCCTCACTCCCTCTGATGTTTTTCTGGCTCAAGAAGGTCATTGCTTACGTCCTGATGCCGATCCCGGCGTGCTTCGCGCTGCTGGGGGTGGGCGTCGCGCTGTTGTGGACCCGCCGCGGGGCGCGGGCGGGGCGGATGATTCTCACTGTCGCCGTGCTCCTGCTCCTGGTCCTCGGCAACGGGTTCGTCAGCACCTGGCTGATCCGACCGCTCGAAACGCAGTACCCGGCCGCGCCCGATGTCACCGCCGGCGCCGCCATCCCGCCCGCCCTCGCCTCCTGCCAGTTCGTCATTGTCCTCGGCGGCGGCAACCTCGACCTCGCCGACGTCCCCGCGCTCACCCGCCTCTCCGGCTCGGCCTTCCAGCGGCTCACCGAGGCGGTTCGACTCCTCCGCTTCCTCCCTCACGCCCGGCTCGTCGTCAGCGGCCCCGCCGATCCCCGCCTGCCCGACCGCCCCACCCACGCCACCATGCTAGAGCGCGCCGCCATCTCCCTCGGCGTCGACCCCGGCCGCATCGTTCGCATCGAACACGCCCGCGACACCGAGGACGAATCCCGCGCCGTCCGTAAACTCGCCGGCCCCGCCCCCGTCGCCCTCGTCACCTCCGCCTGGCACATGCCGCGCAGCATGGCGCTGTTCCGCAGCGCCGGCGTGAACGCCATCGCCTGCCCGACCGATTATAAAATGGCTTCCTATAACGACTTCCACTGGCGCGATTGCCTATGGAACGTCGACTCGCTCGAGCGCAGCACCCTCGCGGTCCGCGAGCGCATCGGCCACCTCTGGATCTGGCTGCGCGGCAAGGCCGGCTGAGCCCCACCCGGCGACGCCCGCCGCCCGTCCGCCCGCGACGCGCCGATTCCTTCCCCTGCGGGTCCGCCAGATTCCTTCGCCCGCCCGGAATTTTTGCTTTCGCCCCTTCCGGAATCACTTCTATGTCGGCCGCATCTCCATGCTGTCCCTCAAGAAGCTCCTGGGCAAAGACGACAAGTTCTTCGACCTGCTCGAAGCCGGTGCGGAGGAGGCCAAGGCCAGTGTCGACCTGTTCTCCGCCTACCTGAAACGGATCGCGTCCAACGAATCCCACGCCTCCCTCGACGACTTCGTCCAGACGCGCCGCAAGGAGAAGCGTATCCGCCACCTGATGACCGAGGAGCTCAGCCGCACGTTCGTCACGCCGCTCGAGCGCGAGGACATCGAGGCCCTCTCCTTCGCCCTCTACCGCATCCCGAAGCAGCTCGAGAAGATCGTGGAGCGGCTCTCCATCTACCCGGGCCGCGTGCCCCACTCCGCCTTTGCCCGCCAGGCCGAGCTCATGATGCAGGCCGCCGAGGCGGTCGTGTTCATGGTGAAACAGCTCCGCGGCGGCACGCACATCGAGAAGATCCGCGAGGCCAACGACCGCCTGCAGTACGCCGAGGGCGAGGCCGACAAGGTCATGCTCGGGCTGCTCAAGGAACTCTACAACGGGCCCTACGACGCCAAGGAGCTCGTGATCCTCCAGGAGCTCTACGAGATGGTCGAACAGGCCGTCGACCGCTGCCGCAACGCCGGCAACATCGTCGTCCAGATCGTCCTGAAACACTCCTGAGCCGGCCCGCGCCCTCGCCATGACGCTGTTCCTGCTGGTCCTGCTGACGGCGCTCGCCTTCGAGTACATCAACGGCTTTCACGACACGGCCAACGCGATCGCCACCGTCGTCTCGACCAAGGTCCTCACGCCGCGCCAGGCCGTCCTCTGGGCCGCGTTCTGGAATCTCGTCGGCGCGTGGATGGGTACCGCGGTCGCCAAGACCATCAGCAGCGGACTCGTGGACGCCACGGTGGTCACGATGACCACACTGTTCTGCGCGCTGATGGGCGCGATCGTTTGGAACATCTTCACCTGGTGGCTCGGCCTGCCGTCCAGCTCCAGCCACGCGCTGATCGGCGGCCTGTGCGGCGCGGCCCTCGCCACCGCCGGGGGCAACTGGAGCGTCCTCATCTGGTCGACGACCAACGCCAAGGGCGCGGCCGTCGGCCTCTGGCCCAAGGTGGTCCTCCCGATGTTCACCTCGCCGTTGGTAGGCTTCCTCGGTGGCGCGCTGCTGATGTGGCTCCTCATCATCGTGCTGCGCAAGGTCACCCCGCGCGTCGTCGGCCTCGTCTTCGGCAAGGCCCAGCTCCTCAGCGCCGGTTTCATGGGCTTCAGCCACGGCTCCAACGACGCCCAGAAGACCATGGGCATCATCACGCTCGCGCTCTTCACCGGCACCTCCACCGGCGCATTCAAGGATCTGCCCAACTGGGCCGGCTTCCTGCGCATCCAGGAGTTCAAGGACATCCCGCACTGGGTCGTCATCGTCTGCGCGCTCACCATGGCGGCCGGGACCGCGGCCGGCGGCTGGCGCATCATCCGCACCATGGGACACAAGATGGTGAAGATGCAGCCCGTGCACGGCTTCGCCGCCGAGACCACCGCCGCCCTGATCCTGCACGGCACCGCCACCCTCGGTATCCCCGTTTCCACGACCCACGTCATCTCCACCTCCATCATGGGCGTCGGCGCCACCAAGCGGCTCAGCGCCGTGAAATGGGGCGTCGTCGAACGCATCATCTGGGCGTGGGTGCTCACGCTGCCGATCACCGGCCTGCTCGGTTACGGCCTCGTGCACCTGAGCCACACGCTCGGGATGGGCCGCTGAGCGCGCCGCGGCGCCCCGCCTTCACGCCACGCGCCGGCGCCGCCGCCCGGCAAAGGGCTGAATTCAAGTCACTCGCAGCGCCAGCGCCCCGCGCGACCCGATATGCCCGTGTTTTCCCGCTAATATCCGGCGCCAGCGCCGCCCCAGCCGGAATTTTGTTTCGCCGCGCGCGCGGTTTCGTTCTCAAAATGCCGCCGACCTATGTTCTCGCTCAAGAAGCTACTGGGGAAAGACGACAAGTTCTTTGACCTGCTCGAGTCGGGTGCGCACGAGGCGAAAGTCAGCGTGGATCTGTTTTCCGCGTATCTGAAACGCATCGCCTCCGTGAGCGATGGCTCACGCGCACCGCTGGACGACTTCGTGCAGGCCCGCCGCAACGAAAAGCGCATCCGCCACACGGTGACGGAGGAGCTCAGCCGGACGTTCGTGACCCCGCTCGAGCGCGAGGACATCGAGGCGCTGTCGTTTTCCCTCTACCGGATTCCCAAGCAGGTGGAGAAGATCGTGGAGCGCATCTCCATCTACCCGGGCCGGCTGCCGCACGCCGCGCTGCACCGCCAGGCCGAACTCATGATGCAGGCCGCCGAGGCCGTGGAGTTCATGGTCAAGCAACTCCGTGGCGGCACCCACATCGAAAAGATCCGCGAGGCCAACGCCCGCCTCCAATTTGCCGAAGGCGAGGCCGACAAGGTCATGCTCGGCCTCCTCAAGGACCTCTACAACGGGCCCTACGACGCCAAGGAACTCGTCATCCTGCAGGAGCTTTACGAGATGGTCGAACAGGCCGTCGACCGCTGCCGCAACGCCGGCAACGTCGTGGTCCAGATCGTCCTCAAACACTCGTGATCCGCCCGATGCTCCGATGCCCGTTCCCCTCGCTCCGACGCTCCGCGTCGCGGGCGACCTGACGCGCCGGTCCGGCCTGAATCGATGATTTTCTTCCTGCTGGTTCTCCTCGCGGCCCTCGTCTTCGAGTACATCAACGGCTTCCACGACGCGGCCAACGCGATCGCCACCGTTGTCTCGACCAAAGTCCTCACGCCGCGCCAGGCCATCACCCTGGCCGCGACCTGCGACCTCATCGGCGCCTTCATGGGCACCGCGGTCGCAACGACCATCGGCAAGGGCCTGGTCGACACCGGGGTCGTCACCATGGCGACCGTGTTCACCGCGCTCATCGCGGCGATCATCTGGGGCCTGCTGACCTGGTGGCTCGCCCTGCCCTCCAGCTCCAGCCACGCGCTGATCGGCGGCCTCTGCGGCTCCGCCGTCGCCACCGCCCACGACAACTGGGCCGTGCTCAAATGGTCGGCGATCGACGCTTCCGGCCACCACATCGGACTCTGGCCCAAGGTCGTCCTGCCGATGATCACGTCGCCCGTCCTGGGCTTCGTCTTCGGCGGCCTCCTGATGCTCCTCCTCACGATGGCGCTGCGCAAAGCCACGCCGCGCATCGTCGGCATGATCTTCGGCAAGGCCCAGCTCGGCAGCGCCGCCTTCATGGGCATCAGCCACGGCATGAACGACGCCCAGAAGACCATGGGCATCGTCACCCTCGCCCTTTTCACCGGCACAACCGCCGGCGTGTTCAACGACCTGCCGGCGTGGGCGCATTTCCTTCACACCCCGGCCTTCGAGATTCCGAAGTGGGTCGTGTTCATCTGCGCGTTCACGCTCGCGGCCGGCACCTCCGCCGGCGGCTGGCGCATCATCCGCACCATGGGGCACAAGATGGTGAAGCTGCAGCCGGTCCACGGCTTCGCCGCCGAAACCACTGCCGCCCTCGTCATTCACACCGCCTCTGGCATCGGCGTCCCCGTTTCGACGACCCACGTCATCTCCAGCTCCATCATGGGCGTCGGCGCCACCAAGCGCTTCAGCGCCGTGAAATGGGGCCTCGTCGGCCGCATCGTCTGGGCGTGGGTGCTGACGCTCCCCGTCACCGGCCTCCTCGGCTACGGACTGGTCCACCTGCTCCGCGCCACCGGGATCGCGCAGTAAGCGCGGCGCGCTGCCTCACCGCGGGGCCGACTCAACGCTCGGTCGCCGGCGCCCCGACTTTGTTACCGCCATGATCGCGCCGCGGGCCCGGACCAAACCGTCCAAACCGCCCGCGCGTGGCGCCGAGGCGTTACGTGGTTGCCCCACGCTTGACGACACCGTTGGTCTGTCCCGCGACCTCCGTCGCCGGCAGCGTGACAAAAAACGTCGAGCCTTTGCCGGGCGTGCTCTCGACGCGCACGTCGCCGCCGTGGGCCTGGACGACGTTCTTCACGATCGCGAGCCCGAGGCCGGTGCCGCCCTGTTCGCGCGAGCGGCCTTTGTCCACGCGGAAGAACCGCTCGAAAATCCGCGGCTGCGCGTCCACCGGGATGCCCGGGCCGTCATCGCGCACCGCGATCTCGACCATCGCCGAGCTCACGCGCCGGCCCGTGACCTCCACGGCGCCGCCGTTGCGCCCGTACTTGATCGCGTTCTCCACGAGGTTGCCGAGCACCTGCCGCAACCGCACGGGATCCGCCTGCACGACCAGTTCGCCGGCGACGCGATTCGCCAGCGTGACGCTCCGCGCCTGCGCCAGGATCTGCGCGTCGTCGACCGACTCCTGCACCGCGGTCCGCACGTTCACCAGCCGGAGGTCGAGGCCGACGCGCCCGGAATCCAGCCGCGAGAGCAGCAGCAGGTCGTCGAGCAGCACGGTCAACCGGCTCGCATGCCGGTCGATGATCTCCAGGAAACGCCCGGTGATCGCCGGATCGTCGCGGCCGCCGTCCATCAGCGTCTCCGCCGCACTCTTGATCATCGAGAGCGGCGTGCGCAGTTCGTGGCTCACGTTGGCAACGAAATCCTGCCGCACCGATTCCAGCCGCCGCAGCCGGGTGACGTCGTGAAAGACCAGCACCGCGCCCGTGGTCGCGCCGGTGCGGTCGTGCAGCGCCACGGCGCTGATCTGGAGGATGCGCGCTTCGGGCCGCTCGATGCGGACTTCGTGCTCAATGGGCTTCGGCTCCGCGAGCGCGCGGCGCGCCAGGGTGTCCACTTCGTGGTGACGGATCGCCTCCAGCAACATCCCGCCCGCCATCATGCGCGAGAAGCCGAACATCAGCTCGGCCGCGCGGTTCGCGAGGACGATGTGCCGCTCGGAATCGAGCACCACCAGGCCCTCGATCATGGCGTCGAGGACGGCCTCCACCCGCGCGCGCTCGGTTCGCTCCGTCGCTTCGAACGCCTCCTTTTGCGCCGCCAGCTCCCGCACGCGCCGCTGCTCGGACTCCACCAACCGACGCTGCCGCCGGCGCGCCACGAGGTAGCAGGCGCCCAGCGCGATCAGGAGGATGAGGTTGAGGGTCAGCACGAGGTAAAGCGGAAGCTCAGGTAGCAGTTAACGCCGGCCGGGTAACGGAAAAAGGCGCGAAGAGCCGGAGTAAGAAGGCGTGGACCGAGGCGGGGATGGCCACGAAGAGGCACGAAGAGCCACGAAAAGGGGCGACCGAGCGAAGGATGGGTGAACAAGAGGCAGCAGAGTTCGCAGAGGCCGAGCCGGAGAAAGGCAGGGTTGGCCACGAAGAGACACCCAAAGCCACGATAGCCGACCGTAGAAACAAAGGCAGCCTCACAGGAGGTCGCTGAGCTCGCAGAGGGCTCGAGCGGGAGATCAGCCCTCCTCCGGATCGATCTCTGCGCGCTCAGCGACCTCCTGTTGAACGGCCTTGGGTTTGTTGAACTGAGTTTCGAACTCCTCACAGGAGACAAGGGAGGAAACAGAGTACGATCGAGCTTCCGAACCACGCTCGGTTGCCTCCCTTTCCTCATGTGAGGCCTTGCCTGGGACTCCGTGGTTCCTTTTGCGTCTTCTGCGCTTTTTTGCGGCCCAACCACCTGCCCGCCTTTTCGGAAATCGTGGCGCAATTTCCGATCACTCGGTCGCGATGAAGCGGTAGCCGACACCGCGGATCGTCTCCAGGTACTGGGCAGCGTCGCCGAGTTTCTCGCGCAGGCGGCGCATGTGCGTGTCCACCGTCCGACTGTCGATCGGGTTCTCGTAACCCCACACATCCTGCAACAGCCGGTCGCGCGTCTGCACGCGGCCGCGTCGCTGGGCGAGCACTTGCAGCAGCTTGAACTCCGTCGCGGTCAGCGCGATCGGCTCGTCCCGCCACCGCACCTCGTGCCGCGGCACATCGATCGCGAGATCGCCGAACCGGATCAACGCCGCCGCCGTATCGGCCGCCGGCGCCCGCGCCAGGAGCTTCTTGATGCGCAGGACCAGCTCGCGCGGGCTGAAGGGTTTCGTGACGTAGTCGTCGGCCCCGAGCTCGAGCCCGATCACGCGGTCCATCTCCGCCGCGCGCGCGGTCAGCATCACGATCGGAATCCCGGCGGTGGTGTTGTCGCGCCGCAGCACCTTGCAGACTTCGAGTCCGTCGACCTCGGGCAGCATGAGATCGAGCACGATCAGGTCGGGATGCTCATCGCGCGCCGCGGTGATCGCGCGGCTGCCATCCTTGGCGAAGATGGGCGCGTAGCCCGCCTCCTTCAGTTTGAAGCCCAGGACCTCGAGCGCGTCGGGCTCGTCGTCGACCACGAGTATCTTCGGTTTCATGTAAGGCGCGATGGGGGAAACGGGGAGCGGTGCGGGAACCATACTGGCCGGCGGCGCCCCCCGGGGTAAAGCCTGCTATACCTTGCTGGCGGCGTGGCGGATGTCCTTCGCCTCGTAGAGGAAGACCACTTCCTCCGCGATGTTCGTGGCGTGGTCGGCGATCCGCTCCAGGCTCTTGGAAATCGTCATCAGCTTCAGGCTGCGGGTGATCGTGGCCGGATCCTCCACCATGAAACTCGCCAGCTCGCGGTGGATCTGCCGGTTGAGTTCGTCGACGTCGTGGTCCCGCGGAATCACCGTGCGGGCGATGTCGGGCTTCCGGTGGATGAAGGCGGTGATCGCGTCACGCAGCATCTCCAGCGACATCGTCGCCATCCGCGGCAGGTCCACGTACGGCTTCAGCTGCGGCTCGGTCGCCAGCTCCACGGCGCGGCGGGCAATAGTGACCGCCTCGTCGCCCACCCGCTCGAGGTTCTGCGACACCTTCATCCCGACCGTGATCAAGCGCAGGTCCGTCGCCAGGGGCGCCTTCGCGAGCAGGTGCACGGCAGTGTCGTCGATCTCGATCTCGAACTGGTCGAGAATGGCGTCGTCCTCCTCCACCTGGCGTGCCATCGCGTCGTCGCGTTCGGACAGGGCACGCATCGAGCGCGCCACGGCCGACTCGGCGTGGCTGGCCATCGCCAGGAGGCTCTCCTTGAGCTTGTTCAGCTCTTCCGTGTAGTGCGTCATTTTCGGGTGACTCGTCCGGCTGGGGTCAGCCAAACCGGCCGGAGACGTACGCCTCGGTCTGCGGGTTGGCTGGGTTGGTGAAGATAGTCCGGGTCTCTGCATATTCCACCAGGCGGCCCAGATAGAAGAAGGCGGTGCGGTCCGAGCAGCGCGCCGCCTGCTGCATGTTATGGGTCACGATCACGATCGCGTAGTCCCGCCGCAGCTCCTGGATCAGTTCCTCGATCTTCGCCGTCGCCACGGGATCCAGCGCCGAACAGGGCTCGTCCATCAGGATCACCTCGGGTTCCACCGCGATCGCCCGCGCGATGCACAGCCGCTGCTGCTGGCCGCCGGAGAGGCCCAGCCCGCTCGAATGCAGGCGGTCCTTCACCTCGTCCCAGAGCGCGGCGCCGCGCAGCGACTTCTCCACGATCTCGTCGAGCCGGCCGCGGTCGCGCACGCCTTGCAGGCGGAGCCCGTAAATCACGTTCTCGTAAATCGACTTTGGGAAGGGATTCGACTTCTGGAACACCATGCCCACCCGCTTCCGCAGTTCGATGACGTCCACGTCCGGCTGGTTGATGTCCACGCCGTGAATCTTGATCCGGCCCTGGCCGATCCGCGTGCCGTCGATCAGGTCGTTCATCCGGTTGAGGCAGCGGAGGAGCGTCGACTTGCCGCAGCCCGAGGGCCCGATGAACGCGGTGACCTTGTGGTCCTCGATCCCCAGCCGGATCTGGTGCAGCGCCTGCGTCGCACCGTAGTAGAAGTCCAGGTCCTCGATCTCGATCAACGGCCGGTCCGGCTCGCGGTGGCGCACACCGACGTCGCGGTGCGGCACACTCTGGCTCGGCGGCGGCAGCAGGGAGGTGGCGGTCGAGGTGTCCATCGTGGAAAAGGTGGCGGTTACCATTGGTAGCGTTTGCGCAGCCGGTTGCGGAAAAGGATCGAGGCGGCGGCGATCACCGCGACGAGCACCAGGAAGACAAAGGCCGTGCCGTACTGCACCCGGGCGGTGTACTCGTTCTGCGGGATCTTCGAACTGACGACGTAGATGTGGTACGGCAGCGCCATCACGCCCTGAAAGAAGAAGTCGGTCACCTTGGCGACGTCCCAGGGGAGCTTGTCGCGGACGACATACGCGGCGGTGAACATGATCGGCGCGGTCTCGCCGGCGACGCGGGCGATGCCGAGGATCGAGGAGGTCAGGATGCCGGGCAGCGCGTAGGGCAGCACGTTGCCACGGATCGTCTGCCACTTGGTGGCGCCCAGCGCGAGCGAGCCCTCGCGGAAGCCGCGCGGCACGGCGCGGAGCGACTCCTCGCTGGCCGTGATCACCACCGGCAGGACCATGAACGCGAGGGTGAACCAGCCGGCCAGGAGCGAGACGTTCCAGCCGAAGAACACCACGAACATGCCGAAGCCGAAGAGGCCGAACACGATCGAGGGCACGCCGGCGAGGTTCAGAATCGCCAGCCGCACGAACCGGATGAAGCGTCCGTCCTTCGCGTACTCGCTGAGGTAGATCGCCGCGGCGACGCCGAGGGTCAGAGCGATGGCCATCGAGCCCAGCACGAGGAGGATCGTGCCGACGATGTTCGGGAAGATGCCGCCCGCCGAGTACACGTAACTCTCGGTGCGCACCTTCGCCGCCGCCGGATGCTGCGTCACGAAAGCCCGGTGCTCCCGGTCGCCCTGCTCGTACTTCTTCCCCTCGAACTCAAAGACGTAGAGCGACTCCGGCGCCTGGGTCAGAAAGGCGACGTTGATGAACGGCGGTGTGCTCCGGAAGACCGTCGGCGCGCCCTTCACCACGATCGTCGCGAACACGCCCACCCCGCACAGCAGCACGAGGTAAGTGACGCCGCGCAACAGCCAGCCGAAGAGCCGTTCCTTGAGGTGCGCGGCCCCGGTTTGCCGACGAAAGACATGCGAACGTTCACTCATGGTCAGCCGATCGAGATGCGGTAACGGCGCACCACTTTCTGCGCCGCAAAGTTGATCAGGAGGGAGAGCAGGAAGAGCACGAGGCCGACGACGAAGAGCGCGCGGTAATGAATGCTCCCGCGCACGACCTCGCCCATCTCCTGTGCGATGATCCCGGTCATCGTGTGGACCGGCTGCGTGACCACCGCCAGGCCCGCAGTGAAGTCGGGAATCTCGATCCGGTTACCCGCGCACAGCAGCACCACCATCGTCTCGCCGATCACGCGGCCGAAACCGAGCAGCACCGCCGAGACCAGCCCGGAGAGCCCGGCCGGCACGATGATCCGCATGATGGTCTGGAGCCGTGACGCGCCGAGGGCGAAGGACGCCTCCTTGAAGGCGCGGGGCACGTTGTTCAGCGCATCCTCCGCGAGCGTGAAGATCGTCGGCACCGCGATCAGCGC
Source organism: Opitutus sp. ER46 (assembly GCF_003054705.1). NCBI lineage: Bacteria > Pseudomonadati > Verrucomicrobiota > Opitutia > Opitutales > Opitutaceae > Opitutus > Opitutus sp. ER46. Next base: position 48,984 of record NZ_QAYX01000012.1, on the reverse strand, counting down.
CAGCAGGCAACCCGCGGTCAGGATGTTGAGCCGCTCGCTGTACGGGAAACCGGGCACCCAGGAGAGCCACGGCTGCTGCGACAGCGTGCGCAGCGCCTGACCGAGAATCGCGATGCCGAAGAAGCCGAGCACGACCGAGGGGATCGCCGAGATGAACTCGATCACGGGCTTGATCAGCCGCTGCTCCCACGGCGACGCCATCTGGTTCACGTAGATGGCCGCGCCGATCCCGAGCGGCACCGCGATGAGCAGCGCCACGAACGAGACCATCAGCGAGCCGACGAACAGCGGCAGCACGCCATACCAATCCTGCCAGAAACTCGCGGTAAGCCATTGGCGACCGAAGACGAACGCCGTGAACGCCTGCCAGCCCGGCACCTGCTTGCGGTAGTCCCACGCCGCGAGGCGCGCCTCGATGGCAGGGAAGCCCGCCACGTACTCGCGGGCCAGCTCCTGGAACCGCGTCATCCGCGCCTGCAGTTCAGGCTGCGGCAGCGTCGGCGGATTTGCCACCGCCGCCGTCACCGCCTGGGCGAACTCCCGGTTGCTGTCCCGATACATCGGCAGCGTCCCGAGGATCGGCTGCAGCTCGTGGGCAAAGTCCACCTTGTCGACCTTCACCGCCGCCGCGGCCTCGCTCTTGCCCTCCGCCAGCAGCTGCTCGCGCTCCTCGGCGCGGTCACCCGCCACGACGAACTTCTCCTTCAATGCCGTCGCCTGCTCCGTGAGGTCGGAGACGATTCCGCGCAACGGCACCACGGTGTCCGAGAACTGGTTCGCAAAGGTATCGAAGGCCTCCAGCCGTGCGTTCGCCTGTTCCGGCGTCAGCTTCTCCCCTTCGGTCAACGCCTGGAACTCCCGCACCCGCAGATCGGAGAGATAGCGCGTCAACGCAGTGTGGTCCTCCAGCTGCGCGCGCATGATGTCCACATACTCCAGCCCCGCGCGGCGATAGACCTGCAGGTTCTGGTGGTTCTGTCCAAAAAACCCGATGCCCTCCCGCACGAGGAAGATCGTGATCAGCGTGAGCACCACGACCGACACGAAGGCGTTGCCGCCGAAGAAGGCCTTGATGGCGTCGTCCGCGCTCAGCCCGAGGAACCGCCGACGCCGCCGGCGGGGCGCCAGATTCGGCGCCGGAGCGGGAGCGGTGGAGATCTCATTCATGCGTCAGGGCAAAAACGGCAGTGCGCCGCCTGGGCTGCAAGCGGCGCACTGTTACATTACGGTGACAGGATTTCCGGAGGGGCGGGCTCAGCTCTTGGCCGGGGCGACAAACCCGACCTTTTCCATGATTTCCCGTCCCGCATCGCTGTGCACGAACTCGATGAACTTCGCGGCCTCACCCGTCGGCGCGCCGTTGGTGTAGAAGAACGTGGGGCGCGCGAACGGGTACTTGCGCGCCAGCACGGAGTCGTGGGTCGGCTCGGCCCCGTCGATCGCGACGACCTTGATGCCTGGATCGTGAATGTAGGCGAGGCCCACGTAGCCGATGCCCGACGGGTTCCGCGCCACCTCGGCCGCAATTTGCTCGTTGCCCGCCATCTTCTGCGAGGAGGAGGCGTAGTCGCGGTTGCTCATCGCGAGCTGCTTGAAGTCCGAATACGTGCCGGACGACGTGTTGCGGGTGTAGAGCGAGATCCGGCCCGGGGTGCCGCCGACCGCGGACCAGTCGGTGATGTCACCGGCGAAAATCTGCTCCACCTGACGCCGCGTGAGCTTCGTAACCGGGTTGTTGGCGTTCACCACGACGCCGATGCCGTCGTAGGCGACGATGGTCGGCTTCATGGTCACGCCCTTGGCCTGCGCCGCCGAGACTTCGGTGGCCTTGGCGCGGCGGCTGGCCATCCCGATGTTGGCAGTGCCGTCGATGATCGCCGCGATGCCCGTGGTGGAGCCTTCGGCGGCGATTTCAAACGACACGCCCGGATTGGCGGCCTTGTAGGCTTCGGCCAGCTGCGGCACGAGCTTCGCGCCGAGGGTGTCCGAGCCTTTGATGACGAGCTTGTTGTCGGCCCGGGCGGACCCGGCGACAGCGAGCAATGCAGTCAGGAGGAGAAGCGTCTTTTTCATAGATAAAGAAGGAGTTGTGGTTGGGTTGGAGCGCGGGACTGCCGGCTCAGAACTTCAGGACGAGGTCCAGCTGGAGGAGCTGCGAGCGGTCGAGGTTGGCCAGCGCGTGGGTCAGGTTGTCCTGGATCGCGGTGGTGTGGAAATAGGTGGCGTTGAGGGTGGCGAAGTCGGTCAGGTTGTAACCGACGGTGCCCTTGAACCCGCGCTGGCTGAGCTTGCCGAAGGCGAAGTCGGAATCGCTGGTATTGGGGTCCGCGGCGCCGAGGCCGATCTCGCGGTAGTCAATGCGGGCGCTGTAGTCGCCCATGGTCTTGCCGCTGCCCTTGGCGTAGCCGATGCCGACGAGCCAGGCGAAGGGATCATCCTTCCAGCGGCTGAGGCTGAGCCCGTAGGCCTTGGCCACGCGGTTCTCGGACTCGAAGTTGTAAGAGGAATCCCAGTACAGCTTCACGCTGGTGCCCTCGCCTGCGACGTTCATCCAGTTCACCTCGCCGGCGAAGGTTGCCAGCCGTAGCCAGCGAGTCGTGCCGTTGAAGGGGGTCTCGTTGGTGGCGGTGTCGATGCCGGACGCGTTGTAGGTGGCGAAGCCCGGGGCGAGCACCACGCTGTTCACGACGTTGCCGATGCTGTCGCGGCCGAACCAGTGGGTGTACACGGCCTGCTGCTCGAAGAGCCAGGCGTCACGGCCGCCGGGGCCGGCCACGCGCTCGTTGCGGTCCTCCATGATGTTCTGCAGGGCGCGGAACTCGAGGGTGTCCTTGGCGCCATAATAAAGGCGGTACACCTCGCTGGCTCCCTGCGGGTTGATATCGCCGTCCCAGCGCAGGTCGGTGGCGTAGATCGGGTTCTTCTGCTTGCCGAGCACGAGGGAAAAATTGCGCGTCGGCGCCCAGCCGATGTAGGCGCGCGCCAGGTAGAGCGAGTAGTCGTCATTGGCGCCGCCGAAGGTCTGGTTGCCGGAGTCGGCCGCCTGGCCGGTCTCGAGGGCAAAGCCGGTCGTCCAGCCGCGCTGGAGCGCGAAGTCGCCGTTGAACCGGAAGCGGAAGCGCTCGCGGGTGCGCTCGTTCTTCACCGTGGGCGCGCCGGTCGCGACGGCCGGCGCCTGCATCTCGTACTGGTGCCGGATGCGCACGTCGCCCGAGAGCTTGGCCTCGGTGAGGGCGGAGCTCAGGTTGAGCTTCCCGGCGGAGGTGTTGTTGGTGAAGTCGCGGACCAGTTCGGTGCGGAGTTCTTCCGCCTCCTGGTCGGTGACGATTCCCTTGCGGACCAGCAGATCGATCAACGGTCCGCTGTCCTGGGCGACGGCCGTGCCGGTGAGGGCAAGCACCGTGAGGAGCGCGAGGCATTTGAAACGGAGGGTAGGCATGCTTGGCAGTGGTGGTTGTTAGCCGGTGGGTGGCAGCCCCCCAACCGGTCGGTCGTACTATCACCCACGTGTGTTACAGCCGCGTGGCGCCGGGGTGACGTCTCCGCAACAGTCCCCCTCAGCTCCCCCGCGCCCCCCAGGGGCCTTCCCCCTCTTTCTCTTACTCTTCCTCTTTCTCTTTCTCTTCCTCTCGAGGGATTGAGCAGTTTTCGCTCCGCGAAAACTGAAGCAGGAAGGTTCTCGTTCTCGTTCTCGTTCTCGTTCTCGTTCTCGTTCTCGTTCTCGTTCTCGTTCTCGTTCTCGCGCCGCGCATCCCGCGCGGCGCTCACGGATTGAGAGAAAGAGGAAGAGTAAGAGAAAGACTTCCGGGCAGCCCCCCGGCACCGCTACTCCATTGCCGCGACGGCAGCCGGTTCGGCAGGCTCAGTCTCACCCTCGTCCGGCATCGGCCAACTCCGGACAAACTCGGCGAACGTCACCAGTTCGTAACGGCCATTCCAATGCTCAACGATGGCCGTGAGCGACTCGACCCAGTCGCCGGAGTTCAAATACCGCACCTCGCCGATCATCTTGTCGGCAGGGGTGTGGATGTGGCCGCACATCACGCCAACGCAGCCGCGCTGTCGCGCCAACTCCGCGATGTGCGTCTCGAACCGTGACACGTGATTCACCGCCTCCTTGACCCGCGCCTTGATCGCGCGGCTCAGCGACCAGTACTCGAGCCCGCGCCACGCCCGCCAGCGGTTGTAGATCCGGTTCAGCTGCAGCAGCGCGCGGTAGCCCCAGTCGCCCAGGTGCGCGAGGAAAACGAAGTTCTTCGTCACGGTGTCGAACACGTCCCCGTGCAGCACAAGGAAGCGTCCCGCCGCTCCTTCGTGCACGTGCTCCTCCACGATGCGCAACCCCGCAAAATCCAGCGGCAGCAGCGAGGTCAGCACGTCGTCGTGGTTGCCGCGCAGGTACACGACCTCCGTCCCCTGCTTCTCGATCTTCTTCAGCACCAGTCGCACGAAGCGCGTGTGGCCATTCGTCCAGTGCCCGCCCCGCCGCAGCTGCCAGCCGTCGATGATGTCGCCGTTCAGGATCAGTTTCGCGCAGCGGGTGTGACGCAGGAAATGATTCACCTCCGCGACCTTCGCGTCCGGCGTGCCGAGGTGGACGTCGGACAAGATGACGGTCCGCACTGAGAGTTTCATGGGTATTGCAGGGCAAAGTTGGGGCAGGCCGGCTCCGCGGGCGCGGGCGGCAGGGGCGAGTCGGCCGGCACGAGCACGCGCAGGCTGCGGGGTTTTACGCAGAACGTGACGGTCTGGCCGGTGGGGTGCGTCTCACCGTCGGTGTGGAGCACGCCGGGACCGCCGCGCTCGATTACGAACCAGGAGGAGCGGAGGTGCCGGACGTGCGGGCTGCGGTCGATGGTGCCGAGGAAGAGCCGCGGCAGGAGCGAGGCGAGTTCGAGGATGCCCGTGCGGCGGACAGCCACGAGGTTGAGCACGCCGTCGTCGACCAGGGCGCCGGGCGCGATGCGGGCGTTGTTCCCGTACTGGTCGGAGTTCGCGACGGTGATCAGGAGCGCATCGATCGGCTCGCGGCGGGACTCCGCGATGACGGTGCAGCGCTCAGCCGCGCGGTCCCGCAACGCGTTCCAGCCCACGCGGAGGTAGGCCGGCAGCCCGCGGCGCCTGAGCCCGTTGAAGCGCTGGCTGATCTCCGCATCGAACCCCACCCCGGCCGCGTTGAAGAACGGGTGGTCATCCGCCAGCCCGGTGTCGATCGCGGCCGCCCGGGCGCTGCCGGAGCCGATCAACCAGAGGGCATCAGAGATCGATCGCGGGAGCCCGAGGTGCAGCGCGAGGCCGTTGCCGGAGCCGCAGGGCACCACGCCGAGGATCGTACGCGTGCCCACAAGGGCCTGCGCAACTTCGTTCATCGTGCCGTCGCCGCCGACCGCCACCACGAGGTCATACCCCAGGCTGACCGCCTCGCTCGCGAGCTCGGTGGCGTGGCCGCGGTGGGCGGTGATCGCCACGTCGCCGTCGAGGGCGTGGCGCCGGATGAAGCCGCGAATGGTGTCCGGCAGCCCGGTGCGGCCGCGGTTCTTGCCCGAGTGCAGGTTGACGATGAAACGTGTCCTCATGAAAGCGGGGCGGCGACGCGCTCGGGCCGGCTGCGCACGGGCGGCGCGGTTTCAAGGAGCATGGCGTTTACGATCGCGCGGGCCGCATCGGGGCGCGCCAGCCGGTCGACGGCCGCGCGCCAGCCACGCCACTCACGCGCGCCCTCGGCAAAGGCCCGCGCAATCGCCGCGTGGACCGCGTCGGGCGTCGTGGCCAACGCCCCGATCCCGTGCCGGCGCAGCAACTCGGAGTTGCCCTCCTCCTGCCCGGGCACGACCTGGTTCACGATCATCGGGCAACCCGCCGCAAGCGCCTCCTGGGTCGTGGCGCCACCCGCCTTGCTCACCACCACGTGGTGCGTCATCAGCAGCCGCGGCACCTCGGGCGTCCACCCGAGGATCGGCGTCGAACGCACGCGATCATCCGCCAGCCGCATCAGCGCCGTGCGCAAGCCCTCGTCGCGTCCGACGGCGCAGGTGACGTCCCAGCCCGGCTCGGCGAGCAGCCGGCGCGCGGTGGCGAAGGCGTCGCGGTTGCCCGAGTGCACGAGGTAGAGGATGCGCGGTGGCACGCCGGGACCGGGGTCTGGCCGCAGGAGGCGCGCGCCGTCGTCGGCAAAGACGGGCGACACCGGGAAGCCGAGCGTGTGCACCGGCCCGACGCCCGCCCGGGCCAGCACGACGGCCGAGTCCGCATTCGGCACGAACCAGCCGGCGCTTGGCGCGCGCCACCACAGTCCGTTGATGGTGATCGAGTCGGTGACGACCGTGAACAGCGGCGGCAGCGCGAGGCCACGGCGTCGGAGTTCGGCCACCATGAAACCATACACCGGATACGTGCTGCAGAGTGCGACCGGCCGCTCCCGGCGGATGCGCTCCGCCAGCACGTCGAGTTCGCGCCGGAGCAGCGTGACGTACCGGTCGGCGCGCGGCGAGCGATCGAGCCAGCGGTAAAACGCGCTCCAGGCGCGCGGCGCCTGGTTGATGAGTCGGAGGTAGAACCGCCGGCTGTGCTGGTTGAGCCGGGGCCGCGCCACCGCAAACGCGTCCAGGATGGGCGCGCTGCCGGAGCCAAAACGCTCGGCGGTCGCGTCAGCCAGCGCCCGCGCCGCCGCGTTGTGGCCTTCACCGAAGCCGGCCGTGAGGTAGAGAATTCGTGGGGTCATGGGGCAACGGAAACAGCCGGCGCGACCGACCGCGCGAGGCCCGCCGCCTCCGCAAGGTCGGCTTCGAAGCGAGCCACCACGCGCTTCCAGGACTGCGGCTCGACCGCGGCGCGCGCCCGACGGCGCAGTTGCGTACGCAACAGATCGTCGGTGGCCAGCAGCACCGCCGCGTCGATCAGGGCGTCAGGCCGCTCCAGCGGCACGACGAGGCCGTTCTCGCCATTGGTGATGAACTGCTGCGCCGCCGCGTAATCGAAACCGGCCACCGCCAGCCCGCTGGCCAGCGCCTCGGTGAGGACATTGCCAAACGTCTCGGTGCGGCTCGCGTGAATGTAGATATCGGCGGACGCGTAGTACCGGCCGATTTCGCGGCGCGAAAAGAAGCCCGCGAAGATGCACTCGGGGTGTTCGCGCTCGAGCCGGGCCTTGAGCGGCCCCTCGCCCGCGAGCACGAAACGCAGCCGCGGGTTGGCCGCGCGCATCGCCGCATACGCGCGAAAGAGCAGGTCGTAGTTCTTCTCCGCCGCCATCCGGCCGACGTGCAGCACCACGGGCGTGTCGGCCTCGACGCCCCACTCGAGCCGCAACTCCGGCGAGCGTCGCGCCGGATGGAAGTCCCAGGTGTCGACGCCCCGCGACAGCACCGCGACGTCGCGAAAACCCTCGCGGCGCAACTCCGCCGCGAGCGCGGGCGTTGGCGCGAAGGTGCGGCGGGTGCGGTTGTGCACCCGGCGGAGCCAGGCCAGCACCGGCCCGTGCAAGAGCCCGAAGCCGTAGCTGCCGGTGTACCGGTGAAAGTTGGTGTGAAAGCTCGAAGTGACCGGCACGCCCAGCTCGCGCGCGGCGCTCACCGCCGAGGCCCCGAGCGGGCCCTCCGTCACCACGTGGACCAGATCCGGCGGATCCGCCGCCCAGCGGCGGCACAGCCGGCGACGCGCCGGAAACCCCAGCCGGAGCTGGGGATAGCCGGGGATCGGCATGCCCGGCAGCGCCACCTCCGCATAGCCGTCCTCCGGGCGCGGCGGCTTCAGGTCGGGCCGCCGGGGCCGGTAGACCGTGACGCCATGGCCGCGGCGGGCGAGCTCGCGCGCCAGCACGCCAAAAGTCATGGCCACGCCATTGACCTCCGGCGGGAACGTTTCGGTGACGAGCGCGATGTTCACGGTGCTTCGCCGCCAGTGAACCACACGTCGATCCCAACACCGTGGCGTTCCGGTTACGATTCGGTGAAGCCTGATGTCGGAGGCCGGAAGTCGGAAGCCAGAAGCCTGAAGCCGGAGGCCGGAGGCCGGAAGCCGGAGGTCGGAGGCCCGAAGCCTGAAGCCGGAGGCCGGAGGTCGGAGGTCGGAAGCCAGAAGCCTGAAGCCGGAAGCCCGAGGCCAGAGACAAGCCGGAGGTCGGTTCAGGAGATGCTATCCTTCGGAGGTTCAGGACATCCTACCCTCGTCGGAAGTCAGAAGCCAGGGTCTCGGAGCCGGCTCAGGCGGGCGGAGGTCCGCATTTGGAGACATCTGGCCCACACAAGTACCCAGCTAGAAATCGCTTCAGCGATTTCTAAACGAAAGCGCCCGGCGCGATAATCGCACCGGGCGCCGGTTCGCTTGCTACCACACAAGCTGCCCTGTCGAGCTATGAACTTCTGACTGAGCACCTCTCTTATCGTCACGGGTTCGCCCGACCTTAGCGTCCGCCAAAAATCCTCTGCCCGGTTCGCTAAATTTCAGGATAGCCCCCTCTGCAGCATTTCATTGCGGCCGCTTTTCACTCGGAACCAGCGGAGGGACATCGCTTCCGCAGGCGCGTAAGCATTACTTCGTAGCCCTACGTGCCACCCCTTAGCTCCGCGCACTGGGAGCCGTCGTGGCGGGTCCGGCATCCGACGTCTGACGTCCGACATCCGGCTTCTGGCGTCAGGCTGCTTCTGGCTTCCGTGCCCCGGCTTCTGGCCTCGGGCCTCCGTCTTCTGGCCTCCGCCCTCCGGCCTCTGGCTTCCGGCCTCCGGCCTCTGGCTTCCGGCCTCGGGCTTCTGGCCTCCGGCTTCCGGCTTCCGGCTTCCGACATCTGCCCTCTGGCCACAGGCTACGCCGCCTGCGCAGGCCTCTTTTGCCGTTCGACCAGGGCTAGCAGCAGGTCGCTCTTGGACAGGCTGCCACGCAGGGTTCCGTCCTTTTCGACCACGGGCACGCGTTCGGCCTGGATGCCGAGGAAGGCGGCGAGGGCCTCCGGCAGCAACTGGTCGGGCGCCACATGCGGGAAATCATCCCTCAGGATGTCGCGGGCGATCACGAGTTCGGCGAGATCGGGCTCACCGAGGTACGGCTTGATGTCGTGGAGCGACACGGCGCCGATGAACCGGCCGGTCTCGTCGACGACGTAGAGATTGTTGACGCGCACGTTGAGGAACATGCGGGCGATCTCGGCGAACCGGGCGTTGGGCGCGACGATTGGCGGGTTGGGCCGCATCATGTCGGCGACGCGCGCCTCGCCGAGGGTCGGATCCGGCACGGCGGCCGCCTTCCGCTTCAGGACCTCGCTGTAGAGCGACGAGCCCTGCACGCCCTTGGCCGTGAAGTAGGCGATCACACAGCACAGCATCAGCGGCAGGATGATGTCATAGCTGAGCGTCATCTCGAACAACATGATCACCGCCATGACCGGGGCGTGGCTGGCGGCCGAGAGGAACGCGCCCATGCCGACGAGGGCGAACGCCTGCGGATTCTCGGCGGCGGCCGGCCACACTTGATGCACGGCCGTGCCGAACAGCAGGCCGGCGCCCGCGCCCATGAACAGCGAGGGCGTGAACACACCGCCCGGTGCACCGGAGCCAAACGAAGCCATCGTGGCGAGCCACTTGCAGGCGAAGATGCCCAGGATCGCGGTCCAGATCAGCCGACCGTTCAGGATCTCGACGATCACCTGGTAGCCGTTGCCGCAGACTTCCGGGACATTGATCGCAATCGCGCCCACGACGAGGCCGCCGAGGGCCAGCCGCAGGACCAGCGGCAGCTTCAGCGAGACGAAGAACTTTTCGGCGTGCTTCAGCGAAACGAGAAACACCGGCGCGAGCGCGCCCACGATCAGACCCAGCGCGACGTACGGGATCATTTCGAGCGGCGAATTCAGCTGGAACGCCGGCACCTTGTAGAGCACGTGCGCCGCCGTGATGACGCGGATCGTGAGCGTGGCGACCACGGCGGAAATGACCAGGGGCCCCAGGCTCTCCATCGCGATCGTGCCGAGGATGATTTCCGCCACGAAGAAGGACCCCGCGATCGGCGCGTTGTACGCGGACGCGATACCCGCCGAAGCGCCGCAGGCGACGAGGAGCCGCTGTTGCGGCGGCGAGAACTTGCGCCAGCGGCCGACCAGCGACGCCAGCACCGCCGCCATCTGCACCATCGGACCTTCACGACCGATCGACCCGCCCGAACCGATGGAGAACAACGCGGCAACGCTCTTCACGAGGCTCGCCCGAATCGGGATCCGGCCGGTGCCGATCACGATCGCCTCCATGTAGTCCGTCGAACTCTGCTTGCGCGTCAGCCGCTGCCCAAACGTCAGCACCAGCCCGGCGAGCGCGCCGCCCGCCGCCGGCACGAGCAGACACCCCCACCAGGGGAGTTGCTGGATCGAACCCACGATGCCCAGCCGCCGATTGCCGAACCAGTCGTAGATGTTCTCGGTCAGGACCGCGAAAAGGATGGCGGCCAGCGAACCGAGGAAGCCCGCCACGGCGGCCCAGATGAGGGTGACCTGCCATTCCGTCGGTTGCAGGTGCTCCTGAATCCAGACGCGGAATCGGAGCAGCCGCATCAGCCGCCGGATGATCAACGTATGCGGCAGGTTTTTGCCGCTGTCGGTCGTCGCGGTCGTCATGTCAGCACCACCTCGGGCCCCGGGATCAAGACGGTCGACAGATTCACGTTCCCCCTGACCGTAGCCGCGCCGGGTTCCGAAACAAGGCCGAGTTTCGAGAACTTGACGTTGAAAAGCCGGTTCAGTCCCCGGGGTCCCGCCCGCCGGAGCCTGGCGCGTATCCACGCGAGCCGACGTTCCCAGGCCGCCGCGTGCTTGCAGCGGAGCAGATTTTTCCCACGCTGCCAGAATCCATGAGCGCGAAGAAGACCTCGCCGCAGTCGAAGTCCGAGCCGAAGCCCACCCCTACTCCCACCGCGGCCCCCGCGCCTGCCGCCGCCGCTTTTGCCGCCACGGCCGAAACCGCCGCCTCTTCGTGGCTCGAGTCCAGCGATCCGCGCCGCCGAAGAATCGCCCAAGCCGCCTTGGTCGTTGTCTGGCTCTACGTCGCCGCTCTCTGGCTCCTGGCCCTCGACCAGTGGTTCAAGTGGGGGATCTTCGGCCCGTAACTCGGCCCACGCAGGAGCTCCCAGCCCCTCTTTATCTTTCTCGTTCTCTTTCTCTTTCTCCGTCTGTCTCCGTCACCCCATCCGCCCCGTCTGTCTCGCCCGTTCGCCCCTCCACTCGCTCTCGCTCTCGTCCACCCCGCCGCGAGCCATCTACCGTCCCTCTGACTGCTCCAGCCTTTTTTCCGAAATCGCGCGGCCGTTGGGCCGCGCGATTTCGGGAGAAAGAGTAAGAGTAGGAGTAAGAGAAAGAGAAAGCTCCCCTCCAGCACCCCCTCATGAACCCCTCCCGCGTTTTTCGCTGGCTCGCCGTTTTGAACCTTCTCGCCGGCGCCGCCATGGTCGTCCTGTGCTTCACCTGCGTCAGCAGCCTCCGCCCCGATCAGGACGGACTGTTGCTCGTCATCGCCACCGCGGTCGTCCTCGTCGAACTTCTGATTGCCGGCGTGATGATCCACGCCGCCATGGTCCACTTGCGGCATCCGACGCAGCAGCACGCCCTGAATCTCGCGACCAACTCCTCCGTCATCGCGTTTTTCCTGCTCACCGGACTCTCGTGCGTCGGCGGACTGAGGAACGTGATCGGCCCGGCCTACGCGGCCCTCATGATCGTACCGGCGTACCTGATCTACGCCCTCCTGCTGAAACCCGCCGCCCTGCAGGGTTTCCCCACCCGCGACGCGGCGCCGAAGCTGGGCTCAGCGCAACCGCAGTGAGCCCGCGGCGTGGGCTCATGTAACATTCCGCCCGCGCCCGCGTCCTGACCCGTTGCGTTCACCCACGGGTTGCCGTTCGCGTCATACGGCTGGCGAGCCCGAGCACGCTTTCCCTCCCGTGGGAGAACGCACCCAAGCGCCATGACCACCCATCGATGTCTGCGGCGGCTGCTCCCGCTCCTCGCCGCGCTGCTCCTGCTGCTCACCGGCTGCGGCACCCGCATCTGGGGCGATGTCGCCACCGGCCGGAAACCCAATCTCGGCGTGTCGGTTCCGCTGATCGGCAACGGTGGCGGCGGCGGACGCTAGCCATCCATTCTGGGATCCTCCACGCCTGTCGGCGCAGTAAACGGCGCCCGCGAGTTCACGCCCGTCTACTCCGCCTTGCTTGGCGGCTCGTAACCAACGGGCGCCAGCCCGTTGTCATGCAACCGGCGAACGCGTTTCGCCGGTTGCATATCAGTCGACCGTGTACGGCTCCTGCGGCTCGTCCGCGTCGGTCGGCGTGGTCAGGGCCACGAGGCTGCGCAGCGAGCTGAAGTGCTGGCTAAGGTCGAAGTCGCCGCCGAGGCCGCCGATCAGCTTGTCGAAGAGGTCCTTCTTGGAAGCCTTCAGCGCCTCGATGCGCTCCTCGATCGTGCCGGCCGTGACCATGCGGTACACGAAGACCGTGTTGGTTTGGCCGATACGGTGCACGCGGTCCACCGCCTGCGCCTCCACCGCTGGGTTCCACCAGGGATCCAGCAGGAAAACGTAGTCCGCGGCGTGGAGCGTGATGCCCGTGCCGGCCGCTTTCAGCGAGACCAGCATCACCGCCGCCCCGCTCGCGTTCTGGAACGATTGCACCGGCTTCTGCCGGTCCAGCGTCATGCCGGTGAGCTCGAACCGCGGCAGATCCGGGAAGTGCTTCGAGAGCGCATCGCGCACGCGCTCGAGCAGCATCACGAACTGCGAGAAAATGACGACCTTGTGGCCGCTGCTCACGATCTCGGTGAGCTTCTCCACGAGCAGGTTGATCTTGCCCGAGTCGCTCAGCGGCGCCTTCAGCCAGGGCAGCATGTCGGGATCGCAGCAGGTCTGCCGCAGGCGCGTGAGCAGCGCGAGGAAGCCGAACGACTTCTCGCGAATCGCCGCGCCGACGTCGTCGCCCAACCGTTCCAGGCCTTCGGAACAGATGCGCGCGTACTCCGCCCGCTGCACGTCGGTCAGCGGACAAATCAGCTCCATCTCGACCTTCTGCGGCAACTCCTGCGCCACCTCGCCCTTGGTGCGGCGGAGGATGAACGGCGCCAGCTGCGCCCGCAGGCGGGTCAGAGTGCCTTCGCGGTCGGTGTTGAGCGCCGCCTCGAAGGCGGAGCGGGAGCCCAGGAGCCCGGGCAGGAGGAACCGGAAGATGCTCCAGAGATCCAGTTGCCGGTTCTCCAGCGGCGTACCCGTGAGCACGATCCGGTGCACGGCGCGCACCGCGAAACAGGTCTGCGTGATCTTCGCGTCGGGGTTCTTGATGAACTGGCCCTCGTCGAGCACCGCGTAGCCGAACTCCACGTTCTCGAGCAGCGCGCGATGCTTCCGGAGCTGCGTGTAGCTCGCGAGCCACACCACCGGGTCCTTGCGGTGCGTGAAGTCGTGCCCCGTCTTGAGCACGTCGACGACGAGCTGCGGGAAAAACTTGGCAATCTCCTCGCGCCACACCGGGACGACGCTCGCCGGGCAGACGATCAACGTCGGCTTGTCGGCCACCGGCCGCACCGCGAGCAGCGACAGCACCTGCAGCGTCTTGCCGAGGCCCATTTCGTCGGCGAGCAGGCCGTGGCAGCCCACATCGCAGAGGTGATGCAGCCATTCGACGCCGCGGCGCTGGTACGGCCGCAGGAGCTCGGGCACCTGGGGCGAGGTCGTGGACGTCGCCAGGACCGCCTGCCGCCACGACTCGATCTCGGGTGACAGCGTCAGCTTCATCCGCGCGTCGTTGAACAGGGAGAAAATCAGGTACGGCGGGATCGGGCCGCCTTCGGTCGCGCCGCGGCCCTGCGCCTCGGTCACGTTCTTCTGCCAGGTGCTGTAGCTGTCCCACTTTTCGGGCGCGAGCGCCACGATGCCGATGTTGGGCAGAATGACCGGCTGGCCGCCATGTTTCAGCAGCGCGTGCACCTCGGTGTCGGTGAGCAGGCGCTCGCCCGCGCGGAAGATCCAGCGCAGGTTCAGCGCCGCCCCACCCGCGCCCGCGCGTCCGTTGGTCGCCGCCGCCCCGGGCGCGCCGGCGCGCTCGGCCACGGCTTCAATGTCGATCGTGCGGGTGCCCTTGAGCAGGTTGGCCGACTTCTCGTCGAGCTCGACGGCGAAGAGCTTTTTCCAGGCCGGCAGCACCGTCTTGAGAAAATTCGGGATCTCGACGAGCGACTCCATCACGTACACGCCGGTCTCCTGGTGATACTGGAAGTGCGCCTTGCGCGCGTACGCCGCCAAACCGATCAGCTTGGCGCGCTCGCCGGTGGACACGTGGCCGTTGCCGTTCGCGTGCGCATCGGGCCCGAGCGCCGGATGCTTCGTCTTCTTGTCCGCATCCAACCAGGTCGCCTGAAAAGTCAGTCCCGCCGCCTTCACCTTGAACACTAGGAGCAAGGTTCTCCCCGCGCCATTTGCCGCCGCGGCTGCGGCCGTCCCGCCATTCCCATTGCTCGCCGCGGTTGCCGTCGTCGGCGTCTGCCCCGTCCCACTCGTCACTGGCGTCGTCCCGGATGGAGCTGCTGCCGCCACGGCCGCGGTTCGCGCCGCCCCCAGCCCGATGCCGTTCGCATTCGTCGCAGGCTTGGGCGTTGCCACCGGAGCCGCCGGCGCAGGAGGAGCCTTGCCCGATGCTGCAGCGGTCGCGCCACTCGCGGGTAGGACGGGTGCGGGCACAGCGCCGTTGCCTGCCGGAGGCAAGGCATTGCCGTTGCGGACCACCTGCTGAAGCTCCTCCGGCAACGGGGAGATCTCGTCCGCCACCAGTTCCTCGATCTCGTGCAAACCCGCCACGGCCAAGGCCCGGGCCAGCTTTTCGTCAGCCGTCGATGACCGAACCGTCATCCGCTCGCCGTTCCACTCGATCACCGCGTACTCGTCGCGCTTATCGATCCGGCGATGCACAATCGCATCTTTGTCAGTAAGTTCCAGCTCGCGAACTTGTCCGTCGCGATAGATCTCACGTCCGTGATCGAGTTGTTCCTGGGTAAAGCTCTCGGACCAGTCGTTCTCCAGCTTGTTGAACCAGAACTCGAGCGATTGCGGAGTGTAGACGCGCTTGGGTCCGTGCGACTGCATCACAAATAAAAGGCCGACCGTAGAAACCGAAGGGGTTGGTGCAACCCCTATTTCGGCCAAATTTTGCCAAACCTGAGATCTCTTTGGTTCGGAAGCACTAACGCCACGACCAGCAAGGACGTCTTCTACGCCTCCCCCGCCGCTCCCGTTCCTTACCGCAAGCACATGACGAGACCTACGACCCCGCCACCCTCGCCGCCGGGGCGGTGGTCAGAGCCCTATGCGCCAAGCGTTTCCCGAATGATCTGCCAGGTGCGATCGACGGCACCGGCGTTGGCGCGATGCCAGGCGGTGGCCGCCTGCGCCAGAGACGCTCGCTCGGCCACGTCGCGCGCCAGGGCAAGGCATTCCCGGGTCAGCGCGGCGGGATCCGCCACCTGACGCGCCGCGCCGCCGGCGAGCAGTTCCTGCGAAATCACTCTGAAGTTGGCCATGCCTGGCCCGAGGAGAATCGGCTTCCCGAGCGCCGCCGCCTCGACCGGAGTCTGCCCTTCCGTATGCGGCGCCAGGCTCTTCCCGACGAACACCAGATCAGCAAGTTGGGTGAGTTTGCGCAGTTCGCCGGTCGTGTCGCCGACCGCCACGTCGACGGGCCCGGCCGACGCCCCGCGCGAACGGAAATGCGCGCGCAAACCCGTGCGGCCCAGCAGCCGCTCGATTTCCTCCCGGCGTTCCGCGTGCCGCGGGACGAGCAGGAGCGAGCAGGTTACGCCCTCGGCCCGCAGCGCCTGCAACGCCTCGACCAGCGCCTCCTCCTCGCGCGGCCAGGTCGACGATCCCAGCAGCACAAAGCCGGCATCAGCCAGCCCGAGTTCCTGGCGCAGTTGCCCGCGCTGCTCCGGGGTCAGCGGCGGGATCACTAGGTCCAGCTTGATGTTGCCCGTCGTGAACAGCTTCGCCGCCGGCACGCCCAGTTCACGGAACCGCCCCTCGTCGTGCGTCGAGCACGGCAGCAGGCGCGTCACGCCGTCGAACATCAGCTTGGCCGCGCCCGGGAACCGCCGCAGGCGTCGGAAGCTCCGGTCCGACATGCGCGCGTTGATGCAGAGCACCGGTACGCCGCGCTTCGCCGCTTGCCGCAGGTGCTCCGGCCACCGCTCGCCTTCCGCAATGATCGCCAGGTCGGGAGCGATCCGCTGCCAGGCGCGGCGCGAGAACGGCCACCAGTCGATTGGGAAATAGCCAATACCGACGGTCAGCGCCCGGTAACGCTCGTTGGCGAGGCGGAAACCCGTGCTGGTCGTCGTCGTGAGGTAAACCTCGAGCCCGTGCGCGTGCAGCTTCTCCAGCAACGGCCCGATGGCCAGCACCTCGCCCACGCTCACCGCCTGCAGCCAGATCCGGCGCACCCCGGCAGTCCGTGGCGGCAAGGGCGGCAACGCCCCGAAGCGGTCGCCAAACCTCGCGCCATAGCCACCCCGCTTGCGCATGCGCCAGAGATACCGCGGCGCCATCAGCAGCAACGCAGGTACGAACAGAACGCGATAGAGCCAGAGCATGGGAAAAGGGAAGCGATGAGTGAAAAGCAAAAGGCCCCTGGTTGGAAAGCCCGCTCTCTCGGTCTGCTCCGCAGCCCGGGAGAAGTGAGAGTGACCTTCGGAAGTGAAAGTGAGAGTGAGGGTGAAACGCGCCGGACCACAGAGCGGGGCTTCGGCGTGAACGTAACACCCAAGCTCCGCTCTCGCGCCGCGCTTCTGTCCACCCCTCTTCACGCGAACGAGAATCGAGGTGTCCGCGATACCGAGCGCACGACGGCTGCAATTATAAAATTCCGCATTCCTGCAACTTACGGAATAATGTCCAGATACTGTCCCGCCCTCCGTCCTCCTCTACCCCAACCACTTCTTTTGTTTTTCGCCGCCGGCGAAAAACAAAAGGCGGAAAACCAAAGACCGCTCATCCCGCCTCGCCGACCGTCGGTGGTCCGAAGGATCCCAATCTCCGCCCGATGGTTTTCATTTCCCCCGATTTATGCCTTCTTGGCGCTTCTCTATGCGACGTCTCGCCCTCCTGTTACCCTTCCTCGCCTTCGTCACGTTCGCGCAGGCCGCGTTGCCTTTCCCGCAGGCGGCCAGCGACCTGAAGCCCGATCCGGCCGCGCACTTCGGCACCTTGCCCAACGGACTGCGCTACGTCATCCGTCCCAACCACGAGCCCCGGAACCGGGCGTCCATGCGGCTCCTCATCAAGGCCGGCGCGCTGAATGAGAACGAAAACCAGCGCGGCGTCGCACACTTCCTGGAGCACCTTTCGTTCAACGGCAGCGAACACTACGCGCCGGGCACGCTCATCGAGTTCTTCCAGCGCATGGGGATGAACTTTGGCGACGACACCAATGCGAGCACGGGCTTCGACCGCACGATCTACATGCTCGAGTTGCCCGACACCAAGCCCGCCACCCTCGCCGAGGGCTTCCGCGTGTTCTCCGACTACGCGGGCGGACTGCTCCTGCTGGCCGATGAAATCGACAAGGAGCGCGGCATCATCCTCAGCGAGAAACGCACGCGCGACTCCGTCGGCTACCGCACCATCGTCGCCCAACTCGGCTTCCTGCTCGATGGCTCGCGCTTCCCGCAACGCTGGCCGATCGGCGAGGTCGAGGTCATCACCAAGGCCGGCCGCAACGAGTTTCTCGATTTCTACAACACCTGGTACCGCCCGGACCTCATGTCGGTCGTCGTGGTCGGTGACGTCGACGTCGCCGCCGTCGAGAAGCTGATCACCGAAACGTTTTCCCCGCTGAAACTACGCGCGGAAGCCCGGCCTGCGCCGGACCTGGGCAAGCTCACCCTCGCCGACCAATCCGGCGTGCACGTCTTCCACCATCCGGAAGCCGAAGCCCCCGAGACCTCCGTCTCGATCGGCACCATCCAGCGCTACGCCGCCGAACCCGACACCGCCGCCGTGCGCCTCAAGTACCTGCCGCGCACGCTCGCGAACTACATGATCAACCGCCGGCTCTCCATTCTCGCCAAGAAGGAGGGCGCTCCGTTCACCAGCGGCAGCACGAGTGTCAGCGAGGAATTCGACTTCTTCCGCGAGTCGGCGATGACGCTCACCTGCCGCGCCGACCAGTGGGCCGACGCCCTCGCCGTCGCCGACCAGGAACTGCGCCGCGCCCTCGAACACGGCTTCCAGCCCGCCGAGTTGAAGGAGGTCGTCGCCAACTTCCGCAACAGCCTTGAGCAGGCCGTGAAGACCGCCCCCACCCGCCGGTCCGACTCCCTCGCCGCCGAGCTCACCAGCTCGCTCGTTGACGACGAGGTGTTCACCACGCCCGCCGACGACCAGGCCCTCTACGGTCCGGCCCTCGAGCGCGTCACGCCCGCCGAGTGCCTCGCCGCCCTGCGGGCCGCATGGAGCGCGCCTCACCGGCTCGTGATGGTCACGGGCAACGCTCGCATCGAAGGCGATGCCTCCGCCGCCATCCGCGCCGCATTTGAAAAATCCGCCGCCACGAAAGTCGCGCCGCCCGAGGTTCTCGCCGACGCCAAGTGGGGCTACACCGATTTTGGCCCCGCCGGCAAAGTCGCCCAGCGTGAGCACATCGACGATCTCGACGTCACGCTCGTCACCTTCGCCAACGGCGTCCGCCTCAATCTCAAGAAGACCGACTTCGAGGCCAACCGCATCCGCCTCAACGTCCGCATCGGCAACGGGCAGCTCACCGAGCCTGCCGACAAGCCCGGCCTTGCCGGCTATGCCAACCAGACGTTTGTCGAGGGTGGTCTCGGCAAGCACAGCGTCGACGAACTCCGCCGCATCCTCGCGGGCCGTACCGTCGGCGCCAGCTTCGGCGTCGCCGGCGACGCGTTTGTTTCCTCCGGCAACACCAACCAGCAGGACCTCCTGCTCCAGTTGCAGCTCATGGCCGCCCGCATCGTCGACCCGGGCTTCCGCCCCGAAGCCGCCCGCCAGGCGCGCAAGGCGATCGAGGAACTCTACCTGAGCCTGGAGCACACGCCGCGCGGGCCGTTCACGCTCGAGGTCAGCCGAATCCTCGCCAGCGGCGACACCCGCTTCGGCCTCCCGCCGCGCGAGGAGATGCTCAAGCGCAACCTCAACGAGGTGAAAGCCTGGGTCACCCCGGAACTCGCCCACGGCTACACCGAGATCGCGATTGTCGGTGACCTCGACGTCGAGGCCACCATCGCCGCCGTCGCCCAGACTTTCGGTGCCCTGCCGCCACGCGAACCGCGCGCCGCGCTCGAGGACCGCCGCAAGGTGAAATACCCCGACGAGCCCTTCGCCCGCAGTTACTCCGTCCCGACCGAGATCCCGAAAGGCGTCGTCGCCATCTACTGGCCCACCACCGATGGGCTCGAGATTCACCGCACCCGCCGGCTTTCCCTGCTCGGCCTGGTCCTCTCCGACCGGCTCCGCGTGAAAGTGCGCGAGGAACTGGGCGACGCCTACAGCCCCGGGGCCGGCAACAACCCGAGCGACATCTATCCCGGCTACGGCTACATGACGGCCAACGTCACCATCGACCCGCCGCGGGCCCAGTTGATCGCCGACACCGTCATCGCGGTGGGCGCCGACCTCTTCACCAAGGGCACGACCGACGACGAACTCGCCCGCGCCAAGCTGCCGGTTCTCACCCAACTCCGCGAATCCGCCCGCACCAACCAGTACTGGCTAGGCTCCGTCCTCGCCCGCGCCCAGGAGCGGCCGCAGCAGCTCGACTGGTGCCGCACGCGTTACTCCGACATCGAGTCCATCACCAAGTCCGACATCGATGCGCTGGCGAAAACCTACCTGGCCCCCGAGCACGCCAGCCGCGTGATCGTCGTCCCCCACCGCCAGCCCGACGAGCCTGCTCCCGCCGCCACAGCCACCGCGCCCAAGCCCGACGCCGCGAAACCGGCGGCCCAGCCCGGCGCGCCGAAGCCCGAGTAGCCCCGCCCTTCAGCGCCACGCGCCGGCGCTGAACACCACCTGACAAAGTGACGCCCTGCCCCCATCCGAGAGGGGGGGCAGCAACGGTCACTTTGTCAGTTTCGGGTGCAGCGGCGGCGATGGGCTCAGAGCGGATTTGCGTGCGAGTGCTGGAACGGTGCCGTTCCCGCGTGAGAGGTCGGTCCGCTGGCCACCTTCACTTTCACTCTCACTTTCACCCTCACTTCGCTGCCGCCGTCGTTGGCGGCGCAGCCGGCGCCAGCGGCACGACTCCGCAGTAGTGGGCGTTGTCGGGGTGAAAAACCTTCGCGATCACGCGGTTCACCTCCTCGCGCGTGACCTTCGCCGATGCCGTCCGCAACACCCGCAGATCGTCCAGCTCCGCCGGCACGGACTGCGCGTACATCAGCACGGCCTCGACCCACCAGGCATTGCTCTGCCAGCGCTGCTCGTCGGCCGCCCGCAGCGGCTCCCGCGCCCGCTCAAACTCGTCCTCGGTGACGCCACCCCACGCCAGGTCGTCCGCGATCCGAAACACCCGCTGCGCCATGTCCTTTGTCTTCTCCGGCGACGCCGTGACGTCCACGCGGGCGAAGATCATGTCGCGCTGGAGCGTGAACCGCGCCACGCCTCCGGAGGGCGCATAGGTCTCGCCGCGATCCTCGCGCAACTTCTGCCGGAGCCGGTCCACGAGCACCTGCGTGCCAATCCGCAACGCCTGGACCGTCCGCGGATCCTCCGCCGCCTTCACGGGCCAGCCCAGGCTCACCGCGCCCGCCTGCTGCGTCAGCGCCTCACGCCGGACCTCTTGGTACTGCCGCCGCGGAAACCGCAGCCGCTCGGCCGCGGTCGGTGCCGCGGCCGGCCGGCGCGTCGGCAGCGTCCCGAGCGTCCCCGCCACGGCCGCCACGGCCTCCGCCTCCGCAAAGTCGCCCGCGATGCCCACCTCGACCGGGCCTTCAAGGACGTGCTCCCGCGCCCAGCCCGCCACGTCGGCAAAGGAATACTTCATCACGTCGGCCGCGGGCGGTCGCTGGAGCCGGCGGTCGCCGTTCATCAGCCGGAATATCAGCTGCACGCTCGCCCAGTCCGCGGCCGACTTGAAGAGGTGGCCATGGGCCGAGCTGTAATACGCGAACGCGTCCGGCAGCCGCGCCTCCTCCAGCTTCACATCGCTCAGGAACGCCGTGACGTACCGCAGCGCGAATGGCAGTTCGGCCGTCGGGCCCGACAGCCGCAGCGTCACCTCGTTCAGCACCCCTTCGCAGCGATGGGAAGCCGAGAGACTGTGCAGTGCAAACAGGCGGCTGATTTCCTGCCGGGTATTCCGGCCGAGATCCGCCTGCGCCAGGAGCACCGAGGCGACCACCGGCAGCCCCGGCCGCTCGGCCGGCACGTCCAGGAATCCCCGCCCGAGCCGCGCGACCAGCCGGAAGTGCCCGGGTTCGCTGCGGCTCGCCCGCAGGTTCAGGCGCACGCCGTTGCCCAGCGTCACCTGCTCGACGCCCAGCTCCTCATCCCGCCGCCGGCTCGTCACCGCCCCGGGCGCGCCAAAATCGTCGTAGCCAAACGTCAGCGCCGCCGCTCCCGCCGCCTGCTCCTCGGCGAGTGGCTTCGCCGCACTGGTCCGCCAGGCCGCCATCAACTCTTCGCTGCCTCCCGGCGGCGCCAGCCGCGTGCGCAACGCGAGCCGCAGGCGGGGTTCCGCAAACATCGCGCGCAGGGTCGCGTTCGCCTCGTCGAGAGTGAACCGCGCGACAAACACGTCGGTCTCGCGCATGCCCTGGCTGGGATGCCGCCAGTCCATCCGCGCCAGCTCTCGCGCGACGAGGAGATTGGCAAAACCACCGGTGGGAAAGCTCGACAGCAGCGACATCATTTCGCGGCGCGACGCCACCATCGCGCCCGTCGCCTCTCGCAATTCCTCCGCGCTGAAGCCGCGCACGCACGCCCGCCGCAACTCGGTCTCGAGGAGCGTCACCGCGGTGGTCCAGAACTCCGCCTTCGCATGCGCCTCGAGCCGCCAACACTCGAAGGCGCCACTGATCTCCGTGTCCTCCCCGGCCGTCGCCACGCCGACGCGATCCCGTTCCAGCCGCTGCCGGTCCGCGAGGCGGCGCTGCAGCATGCGCAACACCGCCTCCCGCGCCATTGAGGCTTCCCGCCGCTCCAGCGTATCGGCGCCGGGCTGCGCCAGCGCCGACACCGTCACGACCGCCGCCGTGGCCACGCCACTCGGGATGACGTGCGCCTGCATTCCGCTTTGCCGCGGCAACTCGGGCTCGATCGGCACGTTGGCCGCTCCCGCCCGCACGAGGGTGCCAAAGGTCTCCCGCATGAGCGCGGCCACCGGCTCCGGACCGACGTCGCCCACGACCACCAGCGTCATCCGCTCGGGCCGGTAACAGCGCTCATAATACGCCTTCAGTCCCGCGGCATCGGCGGAAGCCACCAGCTCCGGGCTTCCGGCCGGCATCCGCTGCGGCGCCAGCGTTCCACCGAAGACATGGCCGATGCGCGCCACCTCGTCGCGCCAGCCGCCATTGTTGCGTGCCACGAGCTCGCTCTGGATCACGCTCTTCTCCCGCTGCACCTCCTTCGGTGCGAACTCGACGCCGTCCGCAAAGTCCCGAAACACCTGCAGCGCCTCCGCCAGCTGCGCGACGTGCGCCGGCGGCAGGTCGATGCGATAGGTCGTCCCGCGAAAGGAAGTCTCCGCGTTCACGTCCGCGCCAAACCCTGCGCCCAGCCGCTGGAAGAACGCAACCAGCCGGCCGGGCGGGAAGTGCTTCGTGCCGTTGAACGCCATGTGTTCGACGAAATGCGCATAGCCCCGCTCGCCGTCCCGTTCATCCAGCGAACCCGCGCGCACCAGCAGCCGCAGCGCGATGCCTCCCGTCGGCGGCCGGTGCGGCAACACCACATAGCGCAGCCCGTTCGGCAACGTTCCCGCCGTCAGCGCGAAGTTCGGCGGCGCCGCACCCGCGGTCTCCGCAGCGCCCGCCTGGCTGGCGCCGCACCACGTCAGCACTGCGATCGCAAGGAGCGCACGGGGTGAAAGCATGGCCCGCGATCATCCGATTCAGTTGGTTCCTGGCAAGCCGCGCGCCGCGCCTCACACCGCGCGCGACGCGCGCGCGGCTAATGGAGAATGCAGAATGGTCAGAAGCCGGAGGCCTGAGGCCAGAAGCCAGAAATCTGATTTCAGAAGTCAGAGGACCACTTTCACCGGGCGGCAGTCGTCCTTCCATTTTCACCCTTACTTTCACTCTCACCCTCATTCCCTTTCACTCATTCCCTCACTCCCATTCTGCCGCTGGCGTCGCCGGCGCCATCGGCAGAATGAACCAGAACCGGGTGCCGCGCTCCGCCGCGGGCTCGACGCCAATCACCCCGCCCATCCGGTCCACCGCCTTGCGCGCGATCGCCAGCCCCATGCCGTTGCCTTCGTAGAGCCCGGCGCGCGTGAACCGCTGGAACATCTGGAACATCCTTGCCCGCACCTTCGGGTCGACGCCGATCCCGTTGCCCTCGACGCACAGCCGCACCCACTCGCCCCGCCCGTCGGCCCGCGGCGCCGCGCCCGGTTCCGCGTACACCCGCACCGCCGGGGTGACGCCCGGGGGCACGAACTTCAGCGCGTTGTCGAGGAGGTTCGAATACACCTGCCCGAGCGCCGCCCGGTTGCCCAGCACCGCCGGCAGCCCGGGATCAATGGCAATGGCAGCGCGCGCCGCGGCGAGGTTCGGATAGCCCTCCACCACCTCGCGCACGAGCTGCCCGGCGTCCACCGGCTCCAGCGGCAGTTCCTCGCGGACAATCCGGCTGTAGTTCAGCACGTCCTGGATCAAGCGGTCGAGCCGCCGGGCGGACACTGTGATTCGCCGCAGATAGTCGCGCGCAGTGTCGTCCAGGTTGCCGCCATGCTCCTCGTTCAGGATGTCCGCGTACCCGATCATCGAACGCAGCGGCGCGCGCATGTCGTGCGCAATGCTGTACGAGAAGGCCTCGAGCTCCTGCACCGTCTCCTGCAGCCGGGCCGTGCGTTCCGCCACCGTCTGCTCCAGTCCCGCCGCGTACTGCCGCACCTGGCGCTGCGCCTCGCGCAACGCGTCCTGCGTTTCGCGCAGCACGGTGATCTCCGTGTTCGTGCCAAACCACAGGGTCGTCCTGCCGTCCGCGTCCTTGATCGGCACGGCGCGCGACAGGAACCAGCGGTAACGGCCATCCTTGCCCAGGATCGGATGCGTTTCCTCCCAGGGACGATCCTGCGCCACCGCGGCCATGAAGCCATGCCGCACCCGGTCGCGGTGCTGCGGGTGCATCAATGCATCCAGCTGCTCCTCCCGGCCCATCTCCTCGGGTGTAGCGCCGGTGAACTCGTACCAGCGGCGGTTGAACCAGAAGACCCGGCCATCGGGCCGCGCCATCCAGACCAGTTGCGGCACGTTGTCCGCCATCGCCCGAAACCGCTCCTCGCTCTCCCGCACCGCCTCCTCATACCGGCGGCGTGCGGTCACCTCCTCCACCACGACCACGCAGCCCACGATCTCTCCCTTGTCGTTGCGCAGCGGCGCCCAATGCTCGTCCCAGATCCGCTCCTCGCCGGGCACACTGGGCGTCGCCCCCCGCAGCTCCACCCGGACCGCCTGCCCTGTCGCCAGGACCTGCCGCAACGCGGCCGCCGCCTGCTCCGCCACGCCGGGCACGATCTCCTCGACGCGGCGTCCGATGTGCTCCGCCACCGAGCGGCCGTTCAGCTCCGCGAGACGCCGATTGATGCGCCGAAAACGCAGGTCCGTATCCAGCACCGACAGGCCAAGCGGCGAACTCTCATAGACCGCCTCGAGCTCCACCGCCTGCGCCCGGGCCCGCGCTTCGCTCTCGCGCAGCGCGTCCTCCGCGCGTTTGCGGTCCGTCACGTCGAGCGCCGCCGTGGTGACGCCCACCACCCGCCCTGCGGCGTCGCGCAAGGGTTCGGCCACCACCGCATAGCTGCGCGCCTCGGTCGGCCCCTCGATCGTGATGTCGCCCGTTGCGCCCTGGCCGAAGTCAAGGACCCGGCGCTTGAGCGCCATCAACTCGAGCGCGCCGCGGCCGCGATCCAGTTCGTCATCCCGGCGGCCGATGGCCTGCGGAAAATCCGGGTGCGGGTTGTGAATCCAGCGGTAGCGCAGGTCGGCGTCACACTGGGCCAGCACGAAGCGCGAATTTTTCACCGCGACGCGCAGCCGCTCGTCGAGCTCCCGAGCCCGCGCCTCGGCGCGATCGCGCTCCGCGAGCGCGCGTTCCGCGTGCCGCTGGCGCTCGATCGCCATGCGGGCGTTCGCCCGCGCCTGCGCGTGCGCGCGCCGCATCGCCAACCCGATCGCCAGGATCAGCGCGATGCCGACCGCATAGAGCACGAACGCGTAGACGTCCGTCGCGGTCAGCAGCTCCGCATGCGGCACGAACAGCCATGCGCACCCCACGTACCCGAGCAGCGCAACGCCGACGGCGGGCCAGAAGCCGGCAAACCAGACCGTGATCGCGACCGTCCCGAAGAGGGTCACGAACGGGAGCCGGTTCTGCACCTCCGCCTGAAACGCCTGCCGCACCGCCACCGCAAAGATCAGGGCCGCGGCGGCGCCGGCATAGCGAACCCACCTCGGGAATCGCTCCGGTTCGCTGTCCTGCTCCGCCCATTTTCCCAGCGCGGCCTCGGCCTCGCGTCGCCGCTGCAGTTCCCGCTCGAGCGTCGTCTTCGCCGTCTCGAGTTCCTGCTGCCGCGCCGCCTGGTCGGCCAGCAGCTGCCTCACCTGGTATTGCCGCGCCCGCGCGCTCAACGCCACGCGCACGGAGCGTAGCAGCAGCGCCGAGGCGACCGGCCGTTGCAGCAGGGTGATGCTGCCGGCCGCCGCCGCCGTGGACTCCAGCAGGTCCGCCAATCGCGCCGCGCGGCCGGAGGTGAGGATCAGCAGCGGCAGTTCGGACCAGGGTGGCTGCCGCCGCAGGAGCTCCATCGTGCGCTCCGCCCGCAACTCCCGCAGCGCCTCCTCCGTCAGGAGCAGCGCGCCCGCGCCGCCTTCCATCAGCGTGCGACATTGCGGGGCGCTGCCCGCGATGACCGCGCTCACGCCATTCTGGCGGAGCATTCCCGCCATCGCGTTCGCGTCGTTCGCCACCGGCGCGAAGACGATGACCCGGCTCTCAAGGTTCGTTTCGCTCATCAGGCCGCGGCAGGATCAGCTCCGGCGAGCCGCGGAAGACCGGCACGCCGCCCAGGATACCCTGGAATTCAGTCAAGGGCGCGCCAACCCGCACCCCGCGCCCGGACTCGAGCTTGAATTCGCGGATCGTTTTCTCGTGCCGGCCGCTGCGTTTTTTCACCACCGCGATCGCCTGCTTCACGCTCCCCGCGACCTCGAAATAGCGCAGCGTCAACACCGTGTCCGCCAGGTAGCTGACGTCCACCGGCGTGTCCGCCGCCGCCACCAGACCCTGCTGCGCCAGGATCAGGATCGTCAGCACCTGCTTCTGGTTCAGGTACGAACACAGCTCGTGGAGCTGGTTGTTCAGGAAGCGCTCGCCCGGCATCGCGTTGAGGTAGCCGTTCAGGCTGTCGATCACGACCACCTGCGCCCCGGCCTCGACGCCCTCCCGCACCCGCATCGCGAACTCGCCGGGTGAAAGCTCGGCGGGATCCACCTGCTGGACGTCGATGCGTCCCTGCTCCAGCTGTTCGGCGAAGTTGAGCCCCAGCGCGCGCGCGCGGTTCAGCAGCACGCCGCGCGTCTCATCAAAGGTGAAGATCAGCCCGCGCTCACCCGCCTCCGCTCGCGTCACCACGTACTGCATCGCCGCCGTCGACTTGCCGGTCCCCGCTGCACCGAGCACCAGCGTGGTGGTGCCGCGATCGAGCCCCCCTCCCAGCATGGCGTCGAGTTCCGGAATGCCGCTCGAGAGCGGTTCCGGCCGGTGATCAATGCGAAACTCCGCCGGAGAAAGCCGGGGGAAGACCCGTACCCCGCCCCGCGCGATCGTGTAGTCGTGGTAGCCCTCGCGGAACTTCACGCCCCGCAGCTTCCGCACGCGCAGGCGCCGCCGCGATGCGCCGTAGTCCGGCGACAACTGCTCCATGTCGATCACGCCGTGGGTCAGGCTCAGGACGTGCGGGTCGGCCCCGATGCCTTCCGTTTCCATCTTGTCGTCCAGCAGCAACACGGTGCTGCCGGCGGCCGCAAACTCCTGCTTCAGCGTCAGCAGTTGCCGGCGGTAGCGCAGCGGCGTCTCCGCGATCAGGCGGAATTCCGAGAGCGAATCGAAGACCACGCGCACCGGCTTCAGCCGGTGCAGCTCGCCCAGCAGCAGCGCCGACACCTGGCCCAACTCGACTTCCGAGGGCCCAAACACCGTGGTCTGCGCATCGGCGCGCAACAGGCCCTCGATGGCGGACATCTCCAGCAGCGGCACACCCTCGAGCGACCAGCCGTGCGACGCCGCGACCTTCGTCAGCTCCCGCTTCGTTTCGGAGAGGGTGATGTAGAAGCCCGCTTCACCGCGCCGCACCCCTTCCAGCAGGAACTGCAACGCCAGGGTGGTTTTGCCCGAGCCAGGGTCGCCCTGAACCAGGTAGAAGCAGTTGCGCGGAAGTCCTCCGTGCAGGATTTCGTCGAGCCCGGCGACGCCGGTGGGGCAGCGCTCGTCCTCGAGGACGGGAGTTACAATGGAGGAAGGCGGAGCGTTCATGCGGGAATGGACCTCGGTCGAAGCAGGTGGCCGGGGTCATGGACCGCGGACCGCGGCATCGGTGGCGCGCGGCGCCGGTGGATCGTCGACGCGGTTTGTCGCCCCCATCGATCGATGCCGAACAGACGGGAAAACGCCCTGCGCACGCCTCCGCGGATTTTCCGATATCACGCCAACCAAAGACCGGCCAAGACCGGCAAGCCGTCGTGAACCGCCGGAGGACGGGATGGCTAGAACGCGCCGACGCGCCGGCCCAGCCTCCTGACTCCGCCCTTTCCGCCCCCGCCGGTTTCAGCTTTCCGCTTTCGGCCTTCAGCGTTCAGCTTTCAGCCTTCTTCCGCATGCCGTCTCGCGCCGCGACCCTCCTCGCCCTGGTCCTCGTCCTCTTCGTTTTCCCGGTTTCCGGCGCGGAGCCGAGCGCGCCCGTTTCGCCATGGCGCCCGGTGCAGAGCGACCTGCCCCCTGATCCGCTCCTCATCGATGGCGTCCTGCCGAACGGCGTCCGCTACCTGCTGCTGCCCAACGCCGAGCCCAAGGACCAGATTTCGCTGCGTTTCGTCGTGGGCGTCGGGTCGCGCCAGGAAAACGACGACGAACGCGGGCTCGCGCACTTCGTCGAACATATGGCCTTCCGCGGCACCCGCGATTACCCCAACGGGAAAATGACGGCGGCGCTGCAGCGGCTCGGGATCGCGCTGGGGCCCGACAGCACCGCCTTCACGACGTTCGACTACACGATCTACCACCTCGAACTTCCCGATGCCCGGGAGGCGACGATCCGCGCTGGCCTGCACGCCTTCCGGGAATACGCCGACGGCGTGACCTTCGACCAGGCGCAGATCGAGCAGGAGCGCGGGGTGGTGCTCGCGGAGATGGCGTTGCGCGACACGCCGGACGATCGCGCGTCCTTTTTCAACACCCGGCTGCTGTGGCCGAATTCGCGCGAGGTGAAGCGCAAGGTCATCGGCGATGCCCGCCAAATTCGCACCTTCACGCGCGAGCAGTTCGTCGCGTTCTACGATGCCTGGTACCGCCCCGAACGCATGGCGGTGATCGCCGTCGGCGCCATCGACGCCGCGCAGCTGCGCGACCTGATCGCCGCCGAGTTTGGCTCCTTGCGCGCCCGCGCGGCGGCGCGGCCCGAACCGGGCCCCAACGACCTTGCCTGGATTAAGAACGTGGGCGTGCACCGCGATCCGGGCACCGTCGGGATGGCGCTCTGCCTCGAGAAGCCCTTGCCGCGGCCGCCCGGGCCCGACACCCACTCGCGCCGTGTGGCGAAGCTGCATCGCGACCTGGGGATGGCGATGCTCCAGCTGCGCCTGCGCCAATTCGCCAGCACCGGCAAGGTCGCGCTCGCCGTGCCCTCGGCCTACGTGTCGGAGGGGCTCCGCGACTGGGAGGTGGCGTGCGTTTCCGCCGGCGGCCGCATGGCCGAGTGGCGCCAGGTGGCCTGCGAACTCGAACAGGAGCACCGGCGGGCGGTGGCGTATGGCTTCACCACCGCCGAGATGGAGGAGGCACGCGCGATGTTCATCACCGGCCTGGAGGAACACGTCCGCTCCGCACCCACCCGACCGTCGCCGTGGCTCTGCCAGCAACTCCTCGGCACCCTGCTAAACGGCGCGGTTTTCACCACGCCGGCGGAACGCCAGCGCGATCTCGCACCCGCGCTCAAAGCCGTCCAGGCGGAAGACTGCCTGCGCGCACTCCGCGCAGTATGGCTCCAGGGCGGGGCCTCCGTGTTCGTGTCGGCCAACTCCGAGTTCACGGTCACGGACCAGGAGGTGGCCGCTGCCATGAACGCCAGCCGTGAGCAGCCGGTGCTTCCGCCCACCGAGGGAGCCATTCCGGAATTTGCCTACCGCGACTTCGGCCCCGCCGGCAGATTGGTGCGCGACGAGCACCTGGCCGACCTCGATGTGCGCCTGGCCGCGTTCGCCAACGGCGTTCGCCTCAACTTCAAGACCACGGCCTTCGATGCCGACACGGTCGAGGTGCGCGTGCGGGTGGGCGACGGCAAGCAGTCCCAACTCCTTTCGCGGCCCGCGCTCGCGCTCCAGGCGGACCTTGGCTTCGCCGCCGGCGGTCTCGGCCGGCACACGGAGCAGGAGCTGGCCCGGATTCTGCGCAGCCACGCCTTGCAGGTGAGCTTCCACGTGCAGCCCGACGCCTGTGTGTTCACCGCCCGCTGCGCGCGCCGCGAGCTGGAGCTCACGTTGCGCGTCATCGCCGCCTACATGACCGACGCGGCCTTCAGTCCGAACATCCAACGGCAGGTGCAGACCCAGATCGGCACAGTCTACGGATCACTCGCCGCCTCCCCGGGCGGGCCCTTCGCCATCGCCGCAATGCGCGAGATCTTCAGCGGCGATCCGCGCTTCAGCACCCCCACGTTCGAGGAGACTTCAGGCACCGACGTGGGCGAACTGCGCGCGTGGCTCGAACCGCAGCTCACCTCCGGCCCCGTCGAGCTGAGCATCGTGGGCGACGTGAGCTGGGAGGATGCGCGGCAGGCGGTGAGCCTCACCCTCGGCGCCCTGCCCAACCGGCCAGACGTCACCACCCGCACCGCCGATGTGCCGCTCTCCTTGGCGCCGGTGCCCGACGGCATTCGGACCTACCCCATCAGCCCCGAACTGAAGCAGGTGGCGGTGGCCTGGTACTGGCCGATGCCCGTGGTCGCGAGCGTCGAGGAGGAGCGGCGCTGCCATTTTCTCGCGGCGCTCCTCGCCGAGCGGCTGCGCGTGCGCCTGCGGGACGAACTCGGCGCCACCTACGCGCCGTCCGTGAGCTTTGACCGTATCCTGGGGTTCTCCAACGCCAACTTCTTCGTGTTCTACGCCGAGATTGCGCCGGCCAAGATGAACGCCGTGCTGCGCCTCCTGGAACAGGAGACGGCGAGTCTCGCCCGCAAGGGTCCGACCGCGGACGAATTCGAGCGCACCCGCCTGCCGTACCTCCGGGCGATGGCCGACGACCTTCGGACCAACGCCTACTGGGGCGCCACCGTCCTGAGCGACCCGCAGCAGCGTCCGCTCCGCCTAAGCGCGGCGCGCAACCGCACCGCCGACATCGCCGCGATCACGCGGGCCGAGATCGCCGCCCTCGCACGTCGCTGTCTGAGCCCCAAGCTCGCGTTCAAGTTCGCCACTCTGCCCTCCGCCGTCGGTCCAGCCGGCCCGGCGCCGGCGACGCACTGACGAGCGCGGCGATGTGCGCCCCCGCGGCCTCGCGCGCCGCCCGGCTCGGCCCGGCAAAAAGCCCTCATTTGGGGCCAACCTGCCAGGGGCGGGTGACTGCTCGCTTGAGTTTACGTAAATACGCCGTGAACGGCGGCTTGCAACATATGCGTAGTACCCGGCAATCCCCGGTGCAAAAGACGGTTTGCCGCGGCTTGGTTAGCATGTCTCCGTTCTGCTCCGATCACGTGACCCATATCATGCCCTCCGCTCCGTCCCAGAAGCCCAGCACCGGTTCGGTCGACAACGACGAACAGTTGATCGCCTACCTCAACTTGAAGCTGCGTGAGATCGGCCAGCCCGCGCTGCCCAATGCGTCGGCCGAGGGTCTCGCCCCGCTGGTGGACCATTTCCTGGCGCTGAGCCGGGAGAAGGACCGCGCGCTCGCCCGGCACCTCTGCCCCATCGACCAGCGCCTGCAGAACTTCCTCTACGACCAGCTGGAGGCGCACTGCGACGTGCCGCGCCTGCCGGCGATGACGCTCGTCCTCGACCGCCCTGGCCTCGCCCGCGTGCTGTCGCTCCCGCCGGATTCCGACAAGCACCAGAGCGACATCCTGTCGTCGTACCGGCTGCGCCAGGGCGTGCTGCACAACCCAAAGAGCGATCGCCGCACGACCCAGGGCACCTTCCACATCGCCCAGCTCGGCCTGCCGATCCCGGACGACAAGAAGGCGGTCCCCGTGCACGTGTTTGGCCGGCTCCTGCGCGCCGCGCTCACGCCGCCGAGCGACCTGATGCGCCTGCCCTTCACCGCCAACGCGCCGCGCCCGGCGGAGTGCTTCGTCTCCCTGCACCTGCGGCCCGTGGTGTGCCCAGAAGTCCCCGGCTTCACGCCGCAGCGCTCGATGGAGACCCGGTTCTTCGCGCCCGGCTCGCTGATCGCCAACCTCGACTTCGTGGAACGCATCTTCGGTAACGGCGGCGACCCACACCTGCCGGAGAACGACGCCGCCCTCGATCCCGAGCACTGGACCGGCCACACCGGCTGCGTCATCCTCGCCCCGCACCTGACCACGCTCACCAAGCGCGAAGTCGGCCTGCCCAAGTGGGCCGACGCCACCGAGCGCCAGCGCCGCGACAAGATGTGCTGGCAGAATCCGGACGAGCTCTACAACGACGGCGTCGCCTTCAAGCTCAGCGCCCGCGACACGAGCGGCGTGATGATCACGCTAATCGCCGACAACTACTTCGGGTACTGCAAGAAGGAGGTTAAGACCCAGATCAGCTTCGCGGCCAACCTCCTCGGCCGTTGCGAAGAGGAGCACGCGGGCGGCGCCATCGTGTTCCCCAGCTACGACCTCGGCGACGACTTCCGGCTGAGCAAGAGCCTCGCGGGCGTCGACCATTCGTTCACCGAAGTGTATTCGCAGCTCGGCGACCGCATCGAGGTGAAGCCGGGCGGCTGGGCGGTGGATCGCACGTACCGGGATATCTGCTACGTGCCCCAGGATGCCTATTTCCAGTTACGCGAGCAGACCATCACTTGGCGCGACGGCCCCGGCACGCACACGATCAAGCTGCTGCCGCAGCACACCTACGTCCTGCCCTCCGGCTACAAGGTTGAGATGGTGAACCCCGACGACGGTCGCCGCTGGCGGCTGCGCGGCACCACTTCCGAAGGCATCTTGTGCCACAAGCCCTGCACCGTCTCGGGCGGCGGCAAGTCCGAGATCTCCAAGTCGATCGCCGACGCGACATTCATCGGGCCGAACTTCGTCAGCAACCTCACCGCCGATTTCGACCTGATCGACCAGATCCTGAAGCGCGAGTACGGCATGCGCTTCCGCGATCCGAGCCAGAAC
Organism: Opitutus sp. ER46; assembly: GCF_003054705.1. Classification (NCBI taxonomy): domain Bacteria; kingdom Pseudomonadati; phylum Verrucomicrobiota; class Opitutia; order Opitutales; family Opitutaceae; genus Opitutus; species Opitutus sp. ER46. The sequence continues at coordinate 16,209 of NZ_QAYX01000012.1, read as the reverse complement.
ACCCCGCACGGCCGGCCGCTCCTCAGCCTCGAGCGTTCGCTGGGCTCCGTGGTGAAGCTGCTCAGTCGCAGCCCCGATTACACCGACGAGTACAACGCGTGGCTCGACACGATCCCGCACTACATCCGCGACCTGGTTCTCCTCATCAAGCGCTACTACAAGCCCGAGTGGGGCGAGGACTGGCGCCGGCATTTCAGCGTCGATACGATCAACGGCCGACCCGGCAACGAGATCAAATACCACCGCCAGAAGGTGCTCACACACTACCTGCGCGTGGGTTTCACTCCCGACGGCGGCTGGCGCACGTTCAGTCTGCGCAAGGACTTCTTCCCCGCGGTCAAGATCCAGGCCGAGGACGACATCACCGCCTCGGTCGTCGTGCCCGCGCGGACGCTCACCGGGCTCCCGGAATGGGCGCCTCCCGGCGGCTCGCTGAAGTTCGTGCACAATTGCGAGTTTTCGCTGTTCCAGCGGCCCGATGACGCCATCCATCGCGGCTACGACAAACGCACCGAACGGGACTTCTCCCAGCCGGGGAACTTCATGTCGAACTACGAGCCGCTGACGCACGACGCCGCCCGCGCGGTCGTCGACGACGCCATCGGCTTCGGTGCGTTCACTGCGCCCGTCCAGCGGATCTTCCGCGAATTCCTCGCGGCCGACCGCCCGGCCTTCCTGGCCTCGCCCGCGCACCCGCGCATCATCGACGGCAAACCCTCGAAGAACCCGCGTTACCTGCAGAAGCGTCCCGATCTTGAGGACCCGCGCACCACCTACCTCGCGCAAGTGGGGGCTCGGCTCTACCGGCGCGTGCCGACCAGCGCTCCTGCGCTCTTCCCCGTGGCCGCCGTGCTGTCGGGCCGCCGGCTGAACCCGCCGGAGCCCGGCGTGAAGCCGCTCTGCGTCTTCGGTCCGCTCCACTATCAGGAGTTCCCCGAGGCGTTCATGGACTACATCGCCAGCCTCACCGGCAAGTCGCCATCCACCACTGGCGCCGGCTCGGAAGGCGCGCTGACCAAGGGACCGTTCAACGCCCTGCCCCCGATCCACGATCTCAACGCGGCGCTCGTGTCGGCCCTGCTGACCGACCTCGCGGTGTTCTCGTCGGCCGCCGGCTGGATCGGCCCGAAGTGCCGCATCGATCACGACATCAGCCTCCTGGTGCCGGAAATCTGGGCGCGCATGTCGCCCGAGGAGCGCACGCCCAAGTTCCTCATCGAAAACGACTATCTCGAGCGCTGCACCGACTGGGAGCACAAGGGTCATCCCGTGCTGGCCAGCCGCCTCGGCTGGCGCATCACCGCGCGCTTCGTCCAGACGTTCTGCGGCCGCGTGCTCAGCAACCCGAGCACGCTGTTCGACGAGGAGTTGCTCCGCCCCGAACTGCAGGGCGCCGCTGTCTTCGCCGAGGGCATGGAGAACATCATCCAGGCGATGCGCACCGCCGCATGCTCGTACTTCAGCGATGGCTCAATTGAGCAGGCCATCCCGCCGTTGTACGCACTCCTCCACGTGATGCGTGACGGCCATTACGAGAATATGGGGCCGAGCGACCCGAAGTTCCGCCAGCTATTCACCCGCGAAGCGATGCTCGCCAGCGAGTGGTACGCCGACCGACTCAAGGCGCAGCAGCGGCGGGACGTTCGCCAGTACGAGGTGCAGGCCCAGTACCTGGAAAAGTTCCTCGGCCACGAGAACTACGCCGATGTAGCCGACGGCCTCCTCGTCCGCGAGCGTCTCAGCTCCACCAAGCTGTCCCTCGCGAACGCCCGGTCGCCGAGCTACCTCGACCAGCTCGTCGGCACGATCGGTCTCGATCCCGCCCTCGTGCCCTGAGCTACGCGGCGGGCACCGCGGGTGTCCCGCCGACGCTCGTCCATCCTGTTTCCGCGCCCGTGGCGCCCACCTCTCCGGGCGGGTTGCCGCGGGACGTGAGGAAGCCGTCTCGCACCGACGCCACCGGTCCTCGGCAGGCCCGCGTCGTCGCCGCAGCCCGCCAGATCAGTCGAGGTCAGGCAGCGCGCGGAGCTCGTCCACGACGTGGATCCGATCGTCTGCGTCGAAGGCGAAGACGAACGCGTACGTTCCCGAGTGCGAGGCGACGACAAACACCGGCTCGGCGATCTCCGCCCCGGTGTACTGCCACCACTTCGTCATCTCCGCCGCCGTGAGCGTCCGCACCTGGTACGGTCCCGCCTCCCGCAAGAGCGACTCGATGCTCTGCGCCAGCGCCGTCTTGTCCGCCTCGCTGCGGAGCACCCGGCCAATCAGCGCGCTCTCGGTCATCTCCTCGAGGGAAACGCCCGGCGTCAGCAGTTTCAATTCCCGGGACTCCGCGTCCCCGATCGGCCGCAGCCCCTGGACCACGCGCCACGCGCCCGGCTGCACCAGCACGGTATCCGCGTAGATATCCAGCTCGTCGTCGACCAAGCTCTCGGCGAGCCGGCGCGCACAGCGGATTACCTGGTCCGTCTTGGCATAGCGAACATGCACCCCGGGCGGGATGGCATCAGGCACCAGCGCCGTGCGCCGATCGGAGAAATCGGGCCGCGCATCGGCCGCCGTGTACACCTTCCGGGTGTCAGGCGGCGTGCCAGTCGGCCCCACGCAGGAGCAGAGCAGCAGCGTCGTCACGGCGATGCCCAGCGGAGGAAGTGCGTATCGCATCGCCGGGCAATCAAGGGCCCGCCGCCACCCGCGTCAACCGACCTGCGGCGCCGTTCACTCGTCCAGCGCGCAGATCGAAAGCTCGTTGCCACTCGGCTCGGCGTAGTGAAACCGCCGACCGCCGGGAAACGCGAAGATGTCCTGCGTGATCGTCCCGCCGTGCTTCACCACGAGGTCGCGCATCCGCTCCAGCTCCGGCGTGTACGTCACCAGCAGCACGCCGCCGTCGGCGATCCGACTGCGACGATCCCCGCGCACGATTCCGCCGGTCATGGCGCCGTCGGAAAACTCCGTGTAATCGGGACCGTACGCCTTGAACGTCCAGCCGAGGACGTCCCCGAAGAAGGCTTTGGTGCGCTCCGGATCCCGGGCGTAGAATTCGACATAGAAGAGACGATTGGCGGTGTACATGTGACGTTTGGTTTGAGGTTCAGGACCGCGGGCGCGACCCCGGCGCCGCCGGGTCGACTTTCAGGACGCTGAAAAGTCCGCGCAGGTAGAGCCCCCGCAGCTCATGGCTCCCCGGGCCGATCGCCCGCTCACGCTCGCGCGGGTTGCGGCTATGGCGTGGCTGGCGATGGCCGGACGGGGCCGTTGCTTCGGGCGTGGGAACGGGAGCGTTCACGGAGCGTTGCGTTTGTGCACCGTCACACAGTTGCCATCCGGATCGAGTACGACCGCCATCGAGCACACACCGGTGCTCACAGGTTCCAAGGTGAACCGCACCTGCGCCGCCTTCAGTTGCGCGACCGCATCGCCGAAATCCACGACCTCCAGCGCAATCGACGGCCCTTGGCTCGAGGGCTTCCATTGCTCCGCCATGTTGGTGATGGCCAGCGTGCCGCCCGCGGCCTCGTACTCGATCCAATGCCGCCCGTCGTGCTCAAACACCGAGGCCGGCTTCAACCCCAGGAGTCCTTCGTAAAACGCGCGTGCGCGGGTCATGTCCGTCACCGGATACCCGGTGAATGCGAATTCTTTGATCGAGATCATGGTAGGACCGCGATCCTACCACCGGGCACTGACAACCTTGTGTCAGGAGCCTCAGCCCGCCACCAGGGCGTCGCTGTGCCGCTCCGCGATCGCCTCGGCCTGCCGGCGGACCTGTTCCCGCAACTCCATCGGGGCAATGGCTTCCGCGTCCGCGCCGAAACCGAGGAGCCAGCGCGCCAGCCACTCGAGGGAAAAGGTGAACATCGTGTACTCCGCCCCGTCGTCGCGCCGACGTTCCTCGATCAGTGTCGCCTGGCTCTCGTTGCGTGCCCGCTTGATCGCGCGATCGGAGAACCACACGCGCGCCGATTCCGACTCATCCCGCTTGTCCTGCTCGCGCAGGTGCCGCGTGAGCGAAAAATCCGGCCGCGCCGCGAAGGTCTCCGGCAACAGTTCCAACCCCTGCACGCGATCCACCCGAAAGTGCCGGAAATCTCCCCGCAACCGGCACCACGCCACCAGGTACCAGGCTCCGCCATAGAAAACCACGCCCAGTGGCTCGACGTCGCGCTGCGTCTCCTCCCCCACCGCGCTGGAGCGGTACCGCAACCGCAACACCCGGCGCTGCGCCACGCCGTGCTGCACCGCCAGCAGCCAGGGTTGGGTCTGCGGCTCCGCCGCCGGCCGGCAGGTGGGGTTCCGGATCACGGTCTGCCGGCCCAGCCTGTCTACCTGCTCCTGACGTTCCCGCGGCAGGATCGCCCGCAGTTTATCAATCGCCGAGGCCATCGGCTCCGCCACGGATGCGTCGCCAAACTGCCGCACCATCTGCGCCCCCACCGCCAGCGCCGCCGCCTCGTCCGCCGTCAGCATCACCGGCGGCAAATTGTAGCCGCGCACCAAGCTGTACCCCACCCCCGCCTCGCCCAGGATCGGCACGCCCGCCTCCGCCAGCGCCGAAATGTCCCGGTAAACCGTCCGGAGGCTGATCTCGAAGCGCCGCGCCAGCTCCTCCGCGCGCACCACCCGCCGCCCCTGGAGGTGCATCACCATCGCTACGAGTCGATCCGTCCGATTCATGGCGCGAGCAGCTAACGACCTGCGACCAAGTTGAAAAGGGATTTCATCAAGCTCTTTTCCCCAAAACGCCCCCCGACTCCCCCTTGTCCCGGATCAAGCCCCGCCCCATTCCGCCATCCCGCGACGTTGACCACCCGCACCGCCGGCGCTTGATCGGAGCCTCACCCGCCCGATGAGTTTCTCCTGCCCGCATTTCCGGCCCGACGACGAGTACTGCCTTCGTCTCCACACGGACTGCGTTCCCGGCCGGCGCGGGTGCGTGATCGGCAAGGATACCGTCTTCGCCGTCGCTGCGGAGGTCCGCGTGCGCGAAAAGGAGGAGGAGAAGCGCCGCCGCGCGCTTGCCGCCCTGCTTCCCCACCCGCCGGGAGGCGGCCAGGCAGACCCTTGACGCCCGGCGCGGCGATCCGGCATCACACCAGGTGATGAACCGGGTGTCTGCCGACCTGCTCATGCCTCGAATCCTGGTGGTCGATGACGAACGCCAGATCCACGCGTCGCTGCGCCTGCGCATCGGGTCCGACTACGACCTGGCGTTCTGCTTCAGCGCCCGCGAAGCCCTCGATCGCATCGAGCGCGAGCGTTTCGACTTGTGCATCGCCGACATCCACATGCCGGAAATGGACGGGCTGACCTTTGTCGAGGAGGCGCAAAAGACCGACCCCGAGCTCGGCTTCATCTTTCTCAGCGCCTTCGACACCGACGAGAACCTCCGGCGCGCCATTCCGCTCCAGGTTTTCGACTTCATCGGCAAGCCCCTGCCCGACCGCGATGGCTTCGAGGACCGCATTCCGGGCTGGATTGAGCAAACCCGCAACCGGCGCCACCAGCGTGCCCTGGCTCAGCACTCGAAAGAGATGGTGCAGGACCTCCAGTCGGCCCAGCTCGAACGCGAGGTCGAGCTCGTCGCCTCCGAGAGCGCCCGCGACGCCCTGCTCCAGACTGCCGGCCTCCTCACCACGATCCACGCCCACCTGCTGAGCAGCTCCACCCTGCTCAACCAGCGCGCCAAGTCCGATCCCTCGCTCGGCCATCTCCTGCGCAGCCTCGAGGAAGCACGCAAAACCGCCGATGCCGCCATCCTCGTGACGGAGAGCTTCTTCGACTCCGCCTACGGCAATCGCGACACCTCGCCCGCCGTGGTGAATCCCGGGCTCCGGCACGCCATCAACATTGCCACCCGGATGAGCCATGCCGAGGAGATGCACAAAACGGTCGACGTCACGCCCGCGAGCGACGAGGTGATCGTGCGCGAGATCTCGGGCATCGATTTTCTGCTCATGATGGTGCCCGCGATCGGCCTCGCCCTCTACACCACGGCGCCCGAAACCACCGTCCGTGTGACCACTGAGCATGTGGCCCGCCTCGAAAATGCGTCCAGGGACTCCCGCTACCGGCAACACCTTTGGATCAATCGCCGCAACGCGCTCACCAGCCACGCCGGCGTCACGATCACGGTCACCTGTGGCGCCGCGCCGTTGAACCGCGCCGTGGCCGAGGCCTGGCTCAAGGGCGCGAGCACCCCTCTCCCCGCGATCACCGCGCGCGGGCTCGTGCTCGGCATGCAGAAGGCCAAGGGCTTGCTCGGCATCGCCGTCGAATCCAGCGGCGAGGTCTTTCAGCTGGTTCTGGTCCTTCCCACTTAACCGCCCCGCGTGATCGCGATCGTCTCGAGCAACCCCGCCGAACGCCTCGCCCTGAGCTCCTTGTGCGAGAGCCGTTCCTGGCCGCACCTCGAGTGTGAGTCGGTCCGCGCCTTTCGCGCCCTGCTTGGCCACACCCTGCCTCGGGTCGTGCTCGTGCGCAACCGGCTCGAGGATGGCTATTCCGACGACGTCTTCGCCGCCCTGAAATCCGCCGGCCTCCTGCCCTCGACCAAGACCATCGTGCTCCTCGCCGCCGGGACTTCGTCCGCCCAGGAGGCCCGCCAGGTCGCACTCGGGGCGGACTGCGTGCACCGCGATCCCGCCCGGGCCGACGTCCTCGTTGAGTACCTCGATCGTTACCGCGCCGCGCCCGGCACCGATCGCCAGGCCGAGCTGCCCCGCGCCGTCACACGCACCTTCCCGTTCGCCAGCGCGGTCGTCCGGCCTTCGACCCGCACCATCGAGTGCGACGGCCGCAAGACGACGCTCACGCCGCGCGAACTCGCCTTCGCCGAGCTGCTTTCGGAGCGCCATGACGACGTGGTCAGCTACCACGCGATGTACTCCGAGCTTCTCGGCCGCCGTTTCGCCGGCGACACGAGCAACATGCGCGTCCTCCTCGGCAAGCTCGGCCAATCCCTCGAGCGCATCGACCTCAACGTCCGCGACTGGATCGAGGTCATCCCCAAGACCGGCTACCGCTACCACTCCGGCGGCCGCTAGGGGTCAGATGATAGATGTCAGATGTCGGATGTCAGAGCTCAGAGGTGACATCTGACATCCGACGTCTGCACCCCAGACCTCTGACATCTGACGTCTGACATCGGACGTCTGACGTCTGGCCTCAGCGCGTCTCAAACCACTTCGACTCGCGCAATGGTCCTACGCCGGCCTCGAGGTGCGTGAACACGTCCGGCACGCTGCCCGCGACGCGGTACAGGTCCTGGTTCGAAGTCTTGTAGAAACGCTCCGTCAGCATGCGGTCGAACATCCGCAGGAGGTCATCATAGAACCCGTCCTGGTTGAAGATCACACATGGCTTCCGCACGACGTCCAACTGCCGGAGCGTGAGAATCTCCATGATTTCCTCGAGCGTGCCCCAGCCGCCGGGCAGGGTCACAAACGCATCGGCCCGCGTTTCCATCAGCAGCTTGCGCTCCCGCATCGTGACCACGGTCACGATCTCGTCCGCATCACTGTAGGCCAGCTCCCGCGCCTTCATGAACTCCGGGATCACCCCCACCACCTTGCCGCCGGACTGCTTCACCGCGCGCGCCACCGCCCCCATCACCCCGGTCTTGCCGCCGCCGTAAACCAGCCCCCAGCCGCGCAGGACCATCTCGCGTCCGAGTTCGGCCGCCGCCGCGTAATACTTTGGGTCCAGCCGGTCGCTGGACGCACAGTAAACACAGAGAAAACGGGAGGAGGAGACGGCGGGCTTGGCGGGAAGAGGCGTGTTCAAGTTCAGCACGGAGACGAAGCGCCCAAACTGGGCTCCGCCGCCTCGCCGCTCAACCACCAACTCACCCGTCCCCGCCCGCCCGAGGAAGCGCTTGCCGCTCCGCCCGCCACGCTCTCAGCTCAACGTCCTCGAGGTCACCCGCGGGGCCGACCCGCGCTCCGGCTTTGCCAGCCGCTGGCACCGGAGCCGCCGGCTCACCCCGCGCCCGCCCCGCCCGCGCCCGCCGCTCACCCGGCCGGCGCCCAACCAAGTCTCTTCCTTGTCCACTCCCTACATCGGCCGGCTCGCGCCATCCCCCACCGGGCTCCTCCACCTCGGGCACGCTCGCACATTCTGGGTGGCCGCCGAGCGCGCTCGCGCGGCCGGCGGCCGGTTGCTCCTGCGCAACGACGACCTCGACCGCGCCCGCTGCCGCTCCGAGTTCGTCAGCGCCATGCAAGAGGACCTTCGCTGGCTCGGGCTCGACTGGGATGGCGCGATGCTCGCCCAGAGTACGCGTTTCGACCGGTACCGCGCCGCGTTGCGCCAACTGCACGCCGCCGGGGCCCTCTTCGCCTGCACCCGCTCCCGCCGCGATGTCCTCGAGGCCGCCGGCGCTCCCCACGAGGGCGGAGTCGACGACGAGCCCGTCTACCCCCGCGAGTTCCGCCCGCGCGTCGACACTCCGCTCCCTCCGCTGGACACCCCCGGCGTGAACTGGCGCTTCCGCGTCCCCGATGGCGAGCCACTGCGCTTCACCGACGGCGCCGCCGGCGAACAGCGGGCGATCGCCGGACGCGACTTTGGCGATTTCATCGTCTGGCGCCGCGACGACACCCCGAGTTATCAGCTCGCCACGACGGTCGACGACGGCGAGTTCGGCGTCACTGAGGTCGTGCGGGGCGAAGACCTCATCCGCAGCACCTTTCGCCAGCTCCTGCTGTTTCGCGCCCTGGGCCTGCCCGCGCCCGCGTTCTTCCACACTCCCCTCGTCCTCGACGCCGCGGGTCACAGGCTGGCCAAACGCCACGATGCGCTCGCGCTCCGCACGCTGCGCGAACAGGGTGTCTCCCCCGCCGCCCTCCGCGAACAATTCTCCCGCGAACTAACCCCGCTCGTCTCCCGCCCCCTTCCATGATCAGTCTCGGCGTCATCAACGTTTCCGACCGCGCCAGCGCCGGCGTCTACGCCGACATCCCCGGCCAGGCCTGCGTCGCCCTCCTGCGCGAATGGCTCACCTCACCGTTCGAGGTCGATTATCAGGTCGTGCCCGACGAGCAGCCCGTGATCGAGGCCGAGCTCCAGCGCATGGCCGACGTCGCCGGCTGCTGCCTCATCGTCACCACGGGCGGCACCGGCCCGGCCCCGCGCGACGTCACGCCCGAGGCGACCGCCGCCGTCTGCCAGAAGATGCTGCCGGGGTTTGGCGAACTTATGCGGGCCACCTCGCTGCGCTACGTGCCCACCGCGATCCTTTCGCGGCAGACCGCCGGCATCCGCGGCCGGTGCCTGATCGTCAACCTGCCCGGCCGTCCCAAGGCGATCCGCGAGAACCTCGAGGCCGTCTTTCCCGCGATTCCCTACTGCATCGACCTGATCGGCGGGCCCCGCCTTGAGACCGCGCCAAGCATGCCCGCCTTTCGCCCAAAGGCCTGACCGCCCGCCTCAAGCCGGATTGTGCCAACTGCGAGGCAGCACCGACTCCGGCCCGACGATGTAGACGCGATAGTACAGCCAGAATACGATCAAGCCGAGCACCAGCAGGAAGAACGCCTCGCCCAGCGCGCCAAACCGCGCCCGGCTGTTCCGTTGCAGCGCCACCACCGCCGACGTGATCGCCGGCGCCACCAGAAACCCCACGATCGCGCCCCCAAACAACACCATGCCCATGATCGCCGCGGTGCGGAGCATCACGTCATAGATCATCTTCGCCTTATAGCTCACCAGCTCGATGCAGAGATTCAGCAGGAGCAGGCAGCAAGGCAGCACATAGTAGTTTCTGACGACTTGGGCGCTTTTCATTTCGAGCAGTTGCGGGAACGTCGTTCGGCGGCGAAACTACCATTCGGTTCATCACGCCTCCCCAGCCGTCAACCCAGGACTGCCATGCCGTACCTCAAAATCCAGACCAACCTTCCCCTGTCCAAGAAAGCCGAACGCGCTGTCCTCAAGAACGCCTCCCAGTTGATCGCGGAGCTGCTCGGCAAACCGGAGAGCTTCGTGATGGTCGCGCTGCAGGCCGACACCCCCATGCTCTTTGCCGGCAGCGACGATCCGCTCGCGTTCCTCGAGTTGAAGAGCATCGGGCTGCCTGCGCAGCGCACCAAGGACCTGTCGGAGGCGCTGTGCCAGATGATCGAGGGACACCTCGGCGTCCCGTGCGACCGCATCTACGTCAAGTTCATCGACGTGAAGCGCGGGATGTGGGGTTGGAAGGGCGACACGTTCTGAGCCGGCGCCGCCACGGGGCAGCACGCGCTTGATCCGCTTGATCCGGAAGCGTCACCGCTTAGCTTCCGGCGCTTTCCTCATGCCCACGTACATCTACGAAACCATCCCGCAAAAGCCCGGTCGCAAGCCGCGCCAGTTCGAGTTGCAGCAGTCGATGCACGACGCGCCTTTGACGAAGGATCCCGCCACCGGGGAATCGGTGCGGCGGCTCATCTCCGGCGGCTACGGCGTCATCACGCAGCACGCGGCGCCGCCCGCGCCGTCCTGCGGGGGTGACTGCGGCTGCTGTTGCGAGAACAACTAACCATCACCACCGGCGCGACTGGGGCGGAAGGACTGCCGCGAGCGAACGCGCCTCAGAGTTCCGTGTACTTGTCGGCGCGTCCGCGCGCCTTCTCGACCGGGTACTTCTTCCCGTTGGCGATCATCTTGGCCTCGATGGCCGCCGAGAGGTCCATGCCCGTCGCGTTCGCAAACTCGATGGCGTAGATCACCACGTCGGCAAGTTCGTCGGCGATCTTGCCGCGTTTCAGCGGGTCCTGCGCGACCGCCTGCGACTGCTCGGGGGTCGTCCAAAGGAAGTGCTCCATCAACTCCCCGGCCTCGGCGGCCAGCGCCATGCTGAGGTTCTTCGGCGTGTGGAACTGCAGCCATTCACGCTCCCGCGCAAACGCGAGCACGTGCTGCTTGATCTCTTCCACAGTGGTAACGGAGTCGGCGAACGCGGTCATTGCCCGTGGACCTCATCACCTCCCCAGCCCCGGCGCAACCCCCGGGTCCCGGTCTCACTCTTTCTCTTCCTCTTCCTCTTACTCTCGAGGGATTGAGGGATTGAGGGATTGAGGGATTGAGGGATTGAGGGATTGAGGGATTGAGGGATTGAGGGATTGAGGGATTGAGGGATTGAGGGATTGAGGGCCTGGCAATCTTTCTCGTTCTCCCCCCGTCTCAGTCTCCATCTGTCCTCCGCCTCCCCGTCTCCATCCCTCCGTTCCAGCTCCGTTCCCTCCGTCTCTCCACTCCCCCCGCCCAACTCCCGCCACTCCGACTGTACCGCCCCTTTCACAGGGTCTGCTGACACGCTGCGGAAAAAATCGTGCTTGGCACGCCTCCTGCAATCTGCAGCTTCGCCAACGTCTCTTCTTAATGACCGCGTCCCTCCATCATCGCCACAGCCTGTCCGCTGGCACTTCGTTTACGAAGGCCCGCGTCCAGCAGCGCTGTGTCACGATGCGACCGGTCGTTATTTCCGCTTGGAATAAAAACACCGTCGCGGGCCACCAGAACTAAAACTTCCACTCGGAAGCATTTTGGTTCTCCAAGAGCCCGGCGGCCCCAAGCCCCCGAGGAATGCTTCCATTCATTTCCTCCCATGCACACGATCATCCACCCGTTCGTTTCCAGCAGCCGCAAGCGTACTGCGACTCCGGCGTCCTCCGAGACGTTCCGCCAGCCGCACTATGACTGCGACGAGCAGGCCGACGCGTTGAAGCTCGTCGTGTATCTGCCAGGCGTGACTGCCGCGGGCATCGACATCGAAGGCTCCGGCGCCGACCTGACGATCACGGCGCGCAAGCCGCAGGTCGTCCGCGTCAACTGGCAGGCCCTGCATCTGGAGAGCGTCCAGCGCGACTACCGGCTGAAGCTCCGGCTCGGCCATGGTTTCGACTACACCGCGATGCAGGCCGAGGTCAGCAACGGCGTCCTCACCGTGACGCTGCCGAAGCAGGCCTTCGCCCGTATCGGACTCGCCCGCGTCGCCTAGCTTTCCTCCGACGGCCGCGGAACGCGTGGTCGGCGGCGCCTTCTGGCCCCGCCCGCCATCGCCCCGCGGCCCTCGGAGAATCGCGCGTGACGTTTGTGCGTCAGCACGGCACCCGCGCGTCGCCCGCCTGTCGAACATTCCGCGCTCCAGCGTCCGCGGCCTCCGCGGTCTTTCCGCCAGCTTTCCCCGCCCGCCTTAACCTTTCCCCTCAACCCGTTCCACGGGTGTGCCGATTCAATCCTTGTTATTCCCCATTCCCCATGAAGTTTCCCCAGCATTGGCTCCGTCTCGTCGTCGGTCCCTCCCCGCAGATAGCCGAAAGCGTCCACGTCGTGACGCGCAGTGACGTCCAGTGGGGCTCGCCTGTGTTTCGCGCGCCCTCGCTGCCCACGCCGCTCCAGTTCAATTCGGAGCTGCCGTTCACCGCCGGACTCCGTCCTCGCATCAGCAAGCGGCGCTGACCGGCCGCGCGCCGAGAATTTCCGGATTTTCGACGGCACAATCCAGTCCGACCTGGGTCTTCGATCTTCAGTCATGCACGCCCTGCCCGATTACCACCCCCAACGCCTGCCCGAGCCTCCGGCCATGGTGCGCGTGGCGTCGCAGTCGGACGTGACGTGGAATCGGCCCGTGTTCAAGGCACCGCCGCTGGTTCTGTCGTCGCTGAAGTTCGACCCGCGCACCGTCGCGGAGGAAGTGCGGCGCGGACTCCAGACCGGCCGTTGAGCCCCTGATCCGCTCGCGGCGCGAACCTTCCCGGTTCGCGCCTTTTTATTGCTCCGGCACGAGCCAGTCCACGCGCCCGGCCGCGCCCGGCTCCTGGGCCAGGACGTCGGCAAGAAAACCGAGGGTGCCGCGCGCCTCGGCCTCGAAACGCCAGGGCGGGTTGACGATCACCAGACCGCAGCCTTTGAGCTTCCGCGCCGCCTCGTCGCCCGCGATCGCCAGCTCCGCGACGAGCGTCGCCGGCGGCCGGCCCGCCACGATGGCCGAGAGAAAATCCCGCACGCGCGCCCGCTCCGTGAGCGGATACCACAGCGCAAACACCCCACTGGGGAAACGTTTCAGCCCCTCGCCCAGCGCCGTCGCCACCTGCGCAAACTCGTCCTGCGCCTCATAGGGTGGATCCACCAGAATCAACGCCCGGCGCTCTCGCGGCGGCAGCACCGCCCGGATCGCCGTGTAGCCATCCATGTCCTGCACCGCCGCTCCCGGGCCCTCCGGTCCCGTCCGCCGGCGCCCAAATTCCAGCCGCAGCGCGTCGCACTCCGCCGGGTGTTTCTCGCACAATGCCAGCCGGTCTTCGGCCCGCAGCACGCGGCTCGCGAGCACGGGGGAACCGGGATAGTACCGCACCTCCGACTCAAGATTGCCCCGCGCCCGGTCGAACTCCCGCACCAGCGCCACGTAGTCGGCCACCGGCTCCGGCAGTCCCGCCCGATGCCACAACCGGCCGATGCCGTCCGGCCACTCCGGGGTGCGCGCCAGCGTGTCGCCGATCGCCGCCGCCCGCAGGTCATACGCCCCGCGGCCGGCATGCGTATCCAGATAAAGGTACGGCTTCGGCTTCTGCTGCAGCGCCCGCAACAGGCGCACGAGCAGGACGTGCTTCATCACGTCCGCAAAATTGCCCGCGTGGTAATGGTGCCGGTAGTTCAAGGGGGGAGTCGGATCTGCCGCGAGGGTCGCAGGAGGCGCGCGATCGGCGGAGGCGATTCCGCCTCCGCCCGCGCCCGCCCGCTCAGCCCGCCACCGGCACCTTCAGGACGGACTTGCGCACCACCACCGGCGCGGTCCCGCTGCGCAGCGAGGGCATGTGCACGTCGGGCGGGAAAAACACCGCCGCCTCGCCGCCCCGCAGCCGCAGCCGCGACGCCGTCGGCACGTCCTCGTACACGATCAGGTCCCGGGCCTCCTGGTAAGCCTCGCGCTCCTTGGCAAACGCCACGTCGACGACCTCCATTAGCTCGTCGCCCGCCAGCAGCACTTGGATGTCGATGAACTTGCGGTGTGCCTCGAAAAAGCCCTCGGGCCGCGGCTTCGTCTCATAGGCCTGCTCGATCGCGATCACCCCGTGCGCGAGTTCGTGCTTCTCCGAACTGCCCGGCGCCAGGCGGGACAACCGATTGTGCGCGACCGAACCCGGCCGCAGCAGTTCTTCCACATAGGTCCACGCCGTCGCAAACGCAGGCGTCTGCGAAGTTTGCGCGCGAACCGTTTTGACCGAACCGAAGAGTGCCATGCGGCCAATCCACCCCGCCCCGTCACCGCTGGCAAGCCAGCGCTGGTTCGGCCCGTCCCCGCCTTCCGCCTTCCCGTCCGGCCGCACCACGCGCCCGCTCTAGCCGCTCGCCGGCGCCAGGCTGTCGGGACGACCGTGAACCGCGGGACCGCGCCATCGTCGCGTGAAGTGCCTGCAGCGAAGGCAGTTTCATAATCGGTAGACAAAAACCCCGTTTACTCCCCGCCCGTGACGTGCGATCAATAGGCCCTCACCCCTATGAAAAACCTGCGTCCCCTCATCGCTGCGTTGCTCCTGCTGGCTCCCATCGCCGCCGTCGCGGCCGGATTCGAAGGCAAGATCGCCATGACCATGACCAATGGCCGGGAAATGAAGCTGCCCATGACCTACTACCTCAAGGGCGGCCAAGCCCGCGTCGAGGTGCAGATGGAGCAGATGAACACCGCCATGATCATCAATCCCGCCAAGCACGAGGCCGTCATCCTCATGCCGCAGCAGAAGATGTACATGGTGCAGCCCATCCCCCAGGGCACCGCGTCCAATGAGATCGCCAACACGGGCGACACCACCGTCGAGAAAACCAACATCCACGAGAAGATCTGCGGGTACGACACCACCAAGTACATCGCGACGTCCAAGGGCTCCGTCTCCGAAGTCTGGATATCCGATCAGCTCGGACTCTTCCTCGGCACGGGCTCCGGCGCCCCCGGGGGCGGTCGCGGTAACGGTCAGCAGCAGGCCTGGGAAAAGGTTTTCCAGGGCAAGAACGCGTTCCCGCTTCGCGTCGTCACCAAGGACCGCAAGGGCGGCGAAGCCTTCAAACTCGAGGCCACCGCCGTCAGCAAGGAATCCGTCGCCGATTCGATGTTCGTCCCGCCCGCCGACTACCAGAAATTCGACATGGGCGGCATGATGAAGGGGATGATGCAGGGCAAGATGCCAGGCATGCCCGGCGCCCAGCAGCAGGATTGACCGTCAGGGCCGTTCTCCTGCACGAGATCGATCTTCGTTCACGGGCCGGGCCTTTCGTCCCGGCCCTTTTGTTTTCCCCACCCAGCTCCACCCGGTCGACCTCAGCGCTTCGGCAGCTTGATTCCGACCGGCCGAGCAAACGCGTCCGCCGGCAGCTCCGGATTGGGCTGAATGGACTCGACCATCGTCTGTTGCCGCGGCTTCCCATCGATCACGAGCGCGATCAGGTGCGGCATCAGCACGCCGTTCACCGGACGATAGTCCGCAAAATGCGTCACCACGGTCGTCTTGCCACCCGAGGGCGTCGTCCGCTCCTCGAGCCGGCTCACGATGAAGAAGGTGTCGGGATCGAGTAGCAGCGAGAACGTCTCCGTCAGCCGCCGCGTGACCAGGATCCGCAGGAGAGTCCTGTTCTCGGCCTTCACTTCGCCGGCGTAGTCAAAGGTGAAGCCCCGCTCCGCCCCCGCGATCAGCGGATCGTCGAACTCCGCGTCCGCGGCGAACGTCGCCGCCGTTCCCTTCGCCATGTCCCGGTAGCGCGGCGGCCAATCGCCAGTGTCGAACTCCCAGGGCGCATTCACGCCGTCACTCACCTGGATCAGCGTCCGCCCGGCGTTCTCCGTCTCGATCCGCACGCGGTTCGGACGCGCGGCAAGCATCGTGAAGCGCGTGCGCTTGTCGCCCACGACGACCGTCCCGGTCGCGCGAATCGCCGTCAGCGCCGCAATCCGCTCCCGCCCGCCCAGCGCCTCAACGTGAATCCGGATCAGCTCCTCCGCCCTCCCCGCCCGCAATGGCCCCACCGCCGTCAACATCAGCACCGCCGCCACCAGCATCCGCGAAATTCGAAGGTTCACCCCGCTGGTAAACAGCCTCGCGTCGCCTTCGCCAAGCCCCATCCCCTCCCCCCATCTTTCTCGTTCTCTTTCTCCACACGTTCCGTCCTCCGTCCTCCCTCCGTCCCCCCCGCCCCTCGCCCCGCGCCCCCCTCGCCCCCCTGCACTCCGTCCGC